>NZ_JBQTCF010000016.1:0-89560 GCF_052379845.1 Roseinatronobacter sp. NSM
CTTCCGACACCGGCCTTTGTCAGCAGGCGACGAAAATCAGTGGCAAGCAGCAAATCACGAAATGTGCGTGCCGACGGCGAAAGGGTCCGTCCGGCCAGATAGGCAAGCCCAATGCGTCGGAACATCGCGGGGCGTTCAAGGGGGCGCACGACCAATCCCTTCGCGCCCAGCACAGGCAGGGTAAGTGATGGCAGCGCGGTCACGCCCAGGGCTTCTGCGACAAGCGCACCCGCTGTTGCAAGATGTGACACCTCGAAACGCGGTCGCAGGGTCAGGCCTTCATGCGCCATCGCAGAGTCGATAAGGGCGCGGACACTTGTGCCGGGCGACATGGCGATGAACGGCATAGAGACCAGCTCTTCCCAAGTGTAGCTTCTGACTTCGTCAAGGGGGCCACCCGCCCAGGCGACCGCCATGAAGGGTTCCTCCAGCAGAGGTTTGAACGCCAGCCGGTCAGAGGCCGTGACTGCGCCCGCCGTAAAGCCAAGATCGGCGCGCCGTTCCAGCAGGGCTGCGACAACGCCATCAGAAAGCGCGTCGAAAATCCGAACATCAACTTCGGGCCGGTCCGCAGCAAAGCGCGCGATGATTGACGGCAGTAATCCGGCGGTCACCGAGGGTAACCCGGCAAGTGTCAGTTGCCCGCGGCGCGCTGCCAGAAAAACGTCGAATTCGTCCAGTGCGGTTTCGGTTTCTGCAAGAATGCGCCCGCCCAGTTCCAGCAGTCGGTGGCCTTGCGGCGTCAATTCCACATTGCGCGTGTCGCGGTCAAACAACCGGACATCCAACTTAACCTCTATGCGGGCGATCAACCGGCTTAGGGCAGAACTGGACAGGCCCACGGCCTCGGCGGCGCTGCGGAAGTTCTTATACTCTGCCAGTCGGACAAAAGCCTGAAGTTCGAACAAGTCCAGATTGATGCGTTTCATGCACTGAATAATGATATACTTTCACTTCTATCACCAGTCCAAAATCGGCATGATCTGTGCCACGGCCTTTGGGAGGGGGCAGACGATCACACGGGGAGGGAGGCCCCGGAACCGTATTTCCCTTGAACCTGATTGCAAACGGACCCTGAATTCCGAATGCCGAAATTTCCGTGGTGCAGCGCAGTCGCGCAGCCTGAATATTATTCTATGACAGCAACCCAGGAGTGCTTCATGTCCCTTCGCAATATTCTACTTGGCGGTGCTGCCGTCTTCGCGCTGACATTGCCAACACAGGCGTCCGAAAGGCTTTTGATCGGGTCCACATCGGCGTCATCCAGCCATTACGGCTACTTTGTTGCCGTGGCCCAGCTTGTAAACGAGCGCGTTCCCGATGTGGAAACATCGGTTGTTGAAACTGGCGCCACCTTGGACAATCTGCGCCGCATTCAGCGCGGTCAGGTTGACTTGGGCCTTGTCACCACCAATGTTGCGCATCACGCGCTTGCGGGCACGAACGAGTTTGACGGGCAGCCTGTCGAAACCCAACTGCTGTGGGTTTACACAGCCGCGCCCCAAAATGTGGTTGTGCGCCAGGATGCGGGGGTTTCCAGCATGGCAGACCTGCAAGGCATGCGTTTCAACCCCGGTATCCGCGGTTCCGCAACCGAGCAGACATCCGAGGCGGTATTTGAAGCGCTTGGAATAGCGCCTGCACATGTGCGCGGGTCCACCACCGACGTGGTGGATATGATCAAGGACAATCGCGTGATTGGCTATGTGAAATCCGGCGCGGGCACACGGCTTGACGCCTCAACACTTGATATTGCGACATTCACATCCATCAACGTGCTCAGCCTGACCAACGAACAACAGCAGATCTTGCGCGCCGAAATGCCGGATATTTCTGTTGTCGATATTCCTGCAAGCCCGGATGATGGCATGCCCGCCTACACAACCTGGAGTTTCGGGGTGGGCGTCGCGGCCAGCCCCGACCTGAGCGAGGAAACCGCGTATCAGATCGTGCGCACCATCATGGAAGATGACACCGCACAAGCCAATGCAATGGCGGAATTGCGCGGCGCGAACCTTGCTGAACTGACAGTCACATATGGCACAATCCCGTTGCATCCGGGCGCATATCGCTGGTTCAGCGAGCAGGGCATAGATGTTCCCGCGCATTTGATGCCAGTGTCAGCGCAATAAGAAATGCCGGGCAAGGACCATGGAAGGGATTGTCATGCGTGAAACGCTTTCCAAGGGCCTTGCCCTGATCATTGGCTTTTTTGTTTTTTATACTGCCGCCACCGGGCCATTCGAAAGCCTGATCCAGCGCGCTTTGTTTGTCGGGCTTGTTGTCGCGCTTGGTTTGACGATCTACCCGCTTGGCGCAGGCAAATCGTGGCAGCGCATCGGGTTGGCAATTGATCTGGCCCTTGCCAGCGTAACAATTGCGGCCTGTGGCTATATTGTTGTGAACTACGATACGATAATGACATCTTTGCCATGGGCAACGGCGAGCGACAAATTCCTGACATTGGGTCTGGTGATCACGCTTTTGGAAATTGGCCGACGTGCGGTCGGGCTCATCTTTCCAGTCCTTGTTTTGACGGGGCTTGCCTATGCGTTGCTGGGTCATCATTTGCCCGGTGCGCTGGGGCATCGAGGCTTTGACGCGGATTTTGTGACCGAGACCATCTTTCTGGGTGATCTGGGGGTCTGGGGTATGTTGGTGGGCATTGCCTCCACTGTTATCGCCGCGTTTGTCCTGTTCGGGGCGCTGTTGCTGCATACTGGCGGGGGGCAGGCTTTCATGGATCTGGCCATGCGCCTTGGCGGCAAAAGTCCCGGTGGCGCGGCCAAGATTGCCACAATTTCATCTGGGTTGTTTGGTATGGTCAGCGGCAGTGCGGTTGCAAATGTCGCCACCACTGGCAATTTCACTATTCCGATGATGAAACGGCTTGGTTACCCCCGCCCCTTTGCTGCCGCAGTGGAGGCTGTGGCCTCTACCGGGGGGCAGATCGCGCCGCCCATCATGGGGGCCGCCGCTTTTGTGATGGCCGAGATCCTTGGCGTCAGCTACCTGACAGTGATGATTGCAGCAATTCTACCGGCGATGTTGTTCTATGTATCCGTGTTTGTCACCGTTCATATTACGGCCATTCGCCGCGGTCTGCGCATTGTGCCCGAACATGAACTGCCCGCATGGCGCGAGATTGTCGCGCCCAGACGCGTGCTGCCAATCATTGCCGCGCTTGGCCTTTTGTTCGCCGGAATCTTCCTTGGCAGGTCCATCGCCACAGCGGCATTTTGGGGCATCATGGGGCTACTGATTGCCTTCGTTGTAACGCGGGCGGGGCAAATGCCCTGGCGGGACATGGTGGCGCGCGTTCTGGACGGGTTTGGCGATGCGGGGCGCGGGTTGGTTATCATCGGGGTCTTGCTGGCAGGGGCGCAAATCCTTGTGTCCATGATCAACCTGACGGGAATAGGCGTGACGCTAAGTTCGATGATTGTCAGTCTTGCGGGGGACCGCACCTTTTTTGTCGCGCTGATTGTGGCGGGCGTTTGCCTGATTATGGGGATGGGCCTGCCAACAACTGCGGCCTATGTGCTGGTGGCGGCGGTCCTTGCGCCAGCGATGACAGCGGTGGGTGTGGACCCGCTGGCCGCGCATATGTTCGTGTTCTATTTCGCAACCTTATCAGTCATCACGCCGCCTGTTTGCGTCGCGGTTTTCGTGGGGGCGGGTATTGCCGGGACAAACTGGCTGCCAGCCGCCATAGAGGCCGTGCGCCTTGCCGCCGTCGTATATGTCGTGCCCTTTATGATCTTGCTGTATCCGGGCATGGTTGGTCAGGGCGGGGCGCTTGCCATTACTGAAGCCGCCATGTCCGGGCTGGTGCTTGTCATTGCGATCCCCGGTTTGCTAAGTGGTCAGCCACTTTTCGGGAACCGCTATGGTGATGCGCTGGCCTATCTGTTGGCCGTCGTGCTTGCGATTATGCCGCACTGGATTGGGCCGCCGCTGGCGCTTGGGGTGCTTGCTGTCGGGTTTTGGCAGCGCCGTGTGCACCTACGGCAAGTTCAGGCCGCCAATGCACAGGAAGGTTAGTATCATGAGAACGGTCCGAATTGGTGCAGGGGCTGGCTTTTCCGGGGATCGGATTGAACCGGCTGTTGACCTTGCAGAAAAAGGGGATCTGGACTTTCTTGTTTTTGAATGTCTGGCAGAACGCACAATCGCGCTTGCCCAACAGGCGTTGCTGCGTGATCCCAATGCCGGGTATGACCCCATGCTGGTTGCGCGGATGCGCGCAGTTCTGCCCGCCTGCCATAAGCATGGGGTGCGGATTATTACCAATATGGGCGCCGCCAACCCTTTTGCCGCAGCGCAAGCCGTGCGCGCAGTGGTGCAGGACCTTGGCCTTCATGGGATGCGGGTTGCCGCCATAAGCGGCGATGACGTGCTGGCAGAAGTCAAATCCGGCGATTACCGGCTGGATGAGACGGGCCAGCCTGTATCTGCGCTTGGCAGCAAGCTGATTTCGGCAAATGCCTATCTTGGCGCGGCCCCGATTGCGCAGGCGTTGGACAGGGGCGCCGATATTGTGATCACCGGCCGTGCCGCTGATCCTGCCCTTTTCCTTGGTCCGCTTGTGCATGCGTTCGGGTGGTCCATGAACGACTGGGGCCGCCTTGGGCGGGGCACGATTGTCGGCCATCTGCTGGAATGCGCTGGCCAGATAACGGGCGGCTATTTCGCAGACCCCGGTTACAAGGATATCCCCGATCTGGCACGCCTTGGTTTCCCCATCGGAGAGGTTGACGAGGACGGAAATATGACAGTGACCAAACTGCCCGGAACAGGGGGGGCGGTCACCCCGGCAACAGTGAAAGAACAGCTGTTGTATGAAATTCATGACCCCCGCCGATACCTTCAGCCTGATGTAATCGCAGATTTTTCCGGCGTCAGGATTGAAGAAACAGGCCCCGATACAGTCCGCGTGACGGGGGGGGATGGCTGCGCAAGAACCGGGCTTCTGAAAGTTTCGGTGGGCTATATCGATTCCTATGTCGGCGAGGGGCAGATTTCCTATGCAGGACCCGGCGCGATGGAGCGGGGGCGTCTGGCCATCGAAATTGTCGCGGAACGCCTGAAGATTACCGGTGTCCCCTGCGCAGAAACACGCGGCGAATTGATTGGCGTGGATTCCATCCTTGGCGCACGGCTTTCGGGCAATTGCACTGCACCGCGGGAAGTGCGCGTGCGCTTTGTTGGTCGGACAGATTGCCGCGCAGATGCCGAACGTGTCGGAAACGAAGTGGAATCGCTGTATCTTAACGGACCTGCGGGCGGCGGTGGTGCGGCAAAATCCACGCGTGAAATTGTTGGTATAGTGTCGACATTTGTGCCGGAAAACCGGGTCACCCCAAGCATTCACATTCAGGAGGCCTGACATGCGCTTGCGTGAAATTGCCCATTCCCGCACGGGGGACAAGGGCGATACGTCCAATATTTCGGTCATCGCGTTCGATCAGAAAGATTTTGCGCTGATTGCCCGCGAAGTGACCGCGGAACGTGTGCGCGAGCATTTCAAGGGTTTGGTCACCGGCGAGGTGCTGCGCTATGAGTTGCCCCAATTAGGCGCGCTGAATTTCGTTATGCGCGGCGCTTTGCGCGGCGGGGTGACCCGGTCCTTGGCGCTTGACGCCCATGGCAAATGCCTTGGCTCTGCGATACTGGACCTTGAAGTGCATGACGCAGCCGCAGAACACCTGACCGGGTAGAGTGCCGTTCTGACAGGCAAGGAGCCGGCCGAACACGACGCGCCTGGACGCCAAAAACAGCTTGATCAAGACGGATACTCTAAACAACTGGTTTCCGCGCGTCTGGCCGAAGAAGGGCGTGCTGTAGGCAACGCTGCCGATACTGAACCCCACACTGGTGCGTAAAATCGCAACTGCACTGGCCGGGGCGCAGCGGGTCTGGCGCGTGCGGTGCACAACAGTCACGCCCTTGCAGAATATGCCCGCAATACTTCTATCATTGACGCGCAAGGATGTTGCGCTTCTGGCGCATGACACGTTCCAGCGGGTGGAACAGCTGCATTTGTCGCCGGGTAAGCTTGGAGTGATGCCCCTGCATGGGGTCACCACTTAAGACGGCTGCGTGCAACGTGGCAGGCACGACACGGGTTTACAAGACCCCCTCGACAATCACGACATGTGCCGCGCTGCCCCCGACGCGGCGCAGTCTTGCGGCTGTGTATTCCGGGCTGTGGTAACAGGCGCGCGCATCGGCCAAGCTGGGGAATTCTATGATGACATGCCTTTCGAAGCGGGGGCCTTCCAAGGTTTCGGCATCCCCGCCACGCGCCAAGAAGCGCGCGCCAAATCTTGCAAATGCGGCAGGGGCCAGCGCCTGATAATCTGAATAGGCGACCGGGTCATGCACAGTAACATGCGCGATCCAATATGCAGTCATTCTTTCTGCTCCAGTGCGTGATGCGCGATTTCTGCGGCGTCGCGCAGGTGGTTTTGCACAGCGCTGCGCGCTGCGTCCGGGTCATGTGCGCAGATCGCGTGATAGATGCGCTGCATATGCGCATAGCCAGAGATGCTTCGGCCCTTCGCGCCAAGCGTAATCGCGCGCAACCGGGAAATACGCCCGTTCAGACGCTGCACAATTTCCCACGCGACCTGTTGGCCGGCCGATGTGAAGATCACTTCGTAGAAATGTGTCGTGGCGTCCAGCAATGTTTGGGGATGTGCGCTGTCATATGCGCTGCGCAGCTGCGCAAGTGCCGCTGTCAGTTCGGCGATCAAATCTGGCGTTGCAGACTTGGCGCAGGCGGCGGCGGCGTCTGCCTCCAGCAAGGCGCGGATGTTGTAGATCTGTGCAGCAACAGGCCAGTTCAGCGTTGCAACGACCGGGCCGCTGCGCGGCTGGGTCTCGACCAGCCCTTCGGCTTCAAGCACGCGGATCGCCTCGCGGATGACAGAGCGCGACACACCAAGCTGGTCGCATAATGTCCGTTCCACCAGTCGTGCCCCACTGGCGAAATGGCCGGAAATGACCGCTTTTCGTAGCCGCTCGACGGCCAGTTCACGCAATGTCGTGGCCGCGAAGTCGATTCTTAGATCAGTGTGTTCTGGCGCGCTCATATGATTTTTCTACGCAGTGTTTGGCAATGTTGCAAGAAATGTTTGACAGATGGTCATATGGTATACCAACATACCAGCAGAGAGAAGGAGCTTTGGATGCCGGCACTGATTCGCAAAACCCTTACATTCGTTGAAACCACGTTCATTGAAGGCGGCAAGGCCGCGCCAGTGCCGCTGACCTTGATTGGCGCGGCAGCAGTCATTCGCAACCCATGGGCCGGGCAGGGCTTTGTCGAAGATCTGAAGCCCGCAATTCACGATGCTGCACCCGGTCTTGGCGAATTGCTGACGGGCATGATCCTTGACGCGGCGGGCGGGGCCGAAAAGGTTGAAGCCTATGGCAAAGCCGCAATCGTCGGATTGGAGGGCGAAGTTGAACACGCAAGCGCGCTGATCCACACCTTGCGCTTTGGCAATCACTACCGTCAGGCGCTGGGCGCGAAAACCTATCTTGCGTTCACCAATATTCGGGGCGCGGCGAATACCCCCGTCATGATCCCGCTGATGGACAAGCATGATGAAGGGCGGCGGTCGCATTACCTTACGGTGCATTTCGCCATCCCGGATGCGCCTGCCGCAGATGAGATTGTGGTCGCGCTTGGCGCATCAACCGGGGGGCGGCCCCATCACCGTATCGGCGACCGCTATCAGGATCTAAGGGATTTGGGCCATGATCTCAACAATCCTGCATCTATCTGAAGGACTGGCCGTCCGCGCCTTGGTGGCCGGGCAGGGAACCCCGGTCTTGTTGATACATGGCGTGGGCCTATGCGCCGAAGCCTGGGCGCCGCAATTCGATGCTTTCGCTGCCGATCACCGTGTGATTGCCGTGGATATGCCGGGCCATGGCGCAAGTGACCGCTTGCCCGGAACGCCGGTTCTGGCTGATTTCGTGGCGTGGGCCGCGCAGGTGATCATGGCGCTGGATTGCGGCCCCGTTGCAGTCGTCGGCCATTCCATGGGCGCATTGATTGCAACAGGGCTTGCAGTCGAGCATCCCCAGCTGGTGTCCTGTGCAGCCCTTCTGAACCCGGTCTATCAGCGAAGCGCAGCGGCCCGCGCGGCCGTTATGGAACGGGCGGCGCAAATTGCAGCAGCAGATTTCGACCCGGAAGCGCCGCTTGATCGCTGGTTTGACCCCGAAGAAGGGGAACTGCGCATGCTGACCAGTCAATGGCTGCGTCAGAACAGCCCCGAAGGATACGGGGCCGCCTACCGTGCCTTTGCCGCAGGTGACAGCGTGTATGCAGGCCGCATCGCGCAGATCAGTTGCCCGCTTCTTGCGCTGACAGGGGCAAATGACCTGAACTCTACGCCCGCAATGGCCACGGCTTTGGCAGATGCCGCGCCTTTCGGGCGTGCCGTGATCATAGATGGGCACCGTCACATGGTGCATTTGACCGCACCTGATGTGGTTTCGCAAGAATTGCGCAATTGGCTTGTCCCTGCGGAGGTATCGTCATGAGTGGCAACGCCCCTGACCCGCGTGCCTTGCGCGATGCTTTCGGTTGCTTCATGACAGGGGTAACTGTCGTCACGACGCTGGACATGCAGGGCAACCCGCTTGGCTTCACCGCCAATTCATTCGCCTCGGTCTCGCTTGATCCGCCGCTGTTGTCTGTATCGATTGCGAACAGGTCTGCAAATCTTGCGCAGTTCACCCAAGGCAATGGCTTCGCGGTCAATATCCTTGCAGAAGATCAGAAAGACATTTCTGCCACATTCGCGCGCCAGATGAATGACCGCTTTGCCGAAGTTTTCTGGCGGCGCGGACCGGTTGGGTCGCCCTTGATTGGCGGGGTTGCGGCGTGGTTTGACTGCAGCTTGCATGCGGCCATTCCAGCAGGTGACCACACAATTCTGATTGGACAGATCGGGGGCTTTGCCGCGACCCCGGCGCCGGGGCTGGGGTATTACCGGGGCGGGTATATTACCCCCGCGACCACTGCAGATGAAATGCCCACTGGCCCTGATGTGGTGATCTCGGCGATTTTTCAAGCAGGGGAATGCGTGCTTATGGTCGATGATGGACGGGGCGGGGTGACGGTGCCTATGGTGCGGGTCGGGCGCGCAGGCATGCAAGACAGTCTTGCCACGTTGATGCGCACGCATGGGATCACGGCAGAACCGGGACAGATTTATGCCATCTATGAAGACAGTGGCACAGGCACGCAACATATAGCCTTGCGTTGCCCGACTGCGGACATGGCGGCGCAGAAGGGAAAATTCGTCCCCCTCTCGTCCGAGGGCGACACGGAAATCACCGATCCTGCGTTGCGCAAGATGCTGGCGCGACTCGCAAGCGAGGCGCGGCTGGGGCGCTACGGGATTTATTTCGGAAACCAACAAGACGGCCGTGTAAGCGCGGTCACACAGGCAGGTGCTGCATGAAATTCTCTTTGTTTATCCACATGGAGCGGGTCAGCGCGCAGGACGATCAGAAGCGTCTTTATGACGAAATGATCGAACTGTGTCACATCGCTGACGAAGGTGGCATGCACGCCATCTGGACAGGCGAGCATCATGGAATGAATTTTACCATCGCGCCCAATCCCCTTCTTAATCTGGTTGATATCGCCAGGCGCACCAGCCGCGTCAGGCTTGGCACGGGCACTGTGATCGCGCCCTTCTGGCACCCGATCCGCCTGGCGGGCGAGGCCGCGATGGCCGACATCATCACCGATGGCCGTCTGGAACTTGGCATTGCGCGCGGGGCCTACAGCTATGAATATGAGCGCCTGATGCCGGGGCTGGATGCATGGGGCGCGGGTGGCCGGTTGCGCGAACTGGTCCCCGCCATCAAGGCGCTGTGGCAGGGCGATTACGCCCATCAGGGCGAATATTGGCAGTTTCCTTCCACAACCGCCTCGCCCAAGCCGTTGCAACAGCCCGGCCCACCGATCTGGGTTGCCGCACGCGACCCCAGCAGCCATGATTTTGCCGTGGCCAATGGGTGCAACGTGCAGGTAACACCCTTGCATATGGGCGATGAGGAAGTGGTCAGCCTGATGGCGCGTTTCAACGCGGCCTGTGCGGCCCACCCGCAGGTGCCACGGCCAAAGATCATGGTCTTGCGTCATGCCTATGTCGCTGACAGCGAAGCCGATGCCGACCGCGCCGCTGACGAGATTAACAGGTTTTACTGTTATTTCGGTGCATGGTTCAAGAATGAGCGCCCCGTGTCGCAGGGATTGATCGAAACACTCAGCGATGCAGAAATTGCCGCGCACCCTTTCTATTCGGCGCAGGCGATGCGCCGCAACCAGATCATCGGGCAGGCCAGCGAAGTGATAGAGCGACTGAAAACCTATGAAGCGCTTGGCTATGACGAATTCAGCTTCTGGATTGACACAGGAATGAGTTTCGAGCGCAAGAAAGCCTCACTCGAGCGGTTGATCCGTGATGTCATGCCGGCTTTTGTATGATGGCAGCAGGTATGCAGGTCTTTCAGCACTACATTGATGGCGCATTCGAGTCCGGGTCATGCCAGAGCGGCAGCCTTGATCCTGCAACCGGGGCGGCATGGGCCTTGATCCCGATGGCCAAAGCCGCTGATGTTCAGCGCGCTGTTGCGGCCGCAGACCGCGCTTTTCGACTGGGAGAGTGGCCGCGTCTGACCGCCAGCGCCCGTGGCAAGTTGCTGTTGAAGCTTGCTGATCTGGTCGAGGCTGAAGCCCAGACGCTGGCAGAAATAGAGACCCGCGACACTGGCAAGATCATCCGTGAAACCCGCGCACAGATTGCCTATGTCGCGGAATATTACCGCTATTATGCGGGTCTTGCCGACAAGATAGAAGGTGCGCATCTGCCCATCGACAAGCCGGATATGGAAGTTTGGCTGCGGCGCGAACCCGTCGGCGTGGTTGCGGCCATCGTGCCATGGAACAGCCAGCTTTTCCTTTCTGCGGTCAAACTTGGGCCTGCACTTGCGGCGGGCTGCACTGTGGTTCTGAAGGCATCGGAAGACGCCCCCGCACCCTTGCTGCATTTTGCGCGCCTTGTGCAGGCGGCCGGGTTTCCTGCGGGTGTTGTCAATATCCTGACAGGCGGCCCCGCAACAGGGCAAGCGCTGTGCGCGCATCCAAAAGTTGCGCATATCGCGTTTACCGGCGGCCCCGAGACAGCGCGCCATATCGTGCGCGCAAGCGCTGAAAACCTGTCGCGCACGTCTTTGGAACTCGGCGGGAAGTCGCCTTTCATCGTGTTTGATGACGCCGATCTGGACAGCGCCGTGAATGCGCAGGTTGCGGGTATTTTTGCTGCCTCGGGGCAAAGCTGCGTTGCCGGGTCGCGGTTGCTGGTTCAGGCCAGCATCAAGCAGGATTTTCTTGCACGTCTGGGCGCGCGCGCGCAGTCGGTCAAGATGGGTGCGCCGGACCGCATGGATACCGAAATCGGCCCCCTTTGCACGGACCGCCAGCGCGGACGCATCCTTGATCTGATCGCACGCTCTACAGCTATGGGCGCGCGGCTGGTGGCTGGCGGCGAAGTGCCTGAGGGGCCGGGCTACTATTTCCCGCCAACAATCCTTGATTGCACGGCAGCCCCCGATGCGCCCTGCCTGCGCGAAGAATTCTTTGGCCCTGTCCTGTCGGTCCAGACCTTCACCGACGAGGCAGAGGCGCTGCACTTGGCCAATGATACCGCCTATGGGCTGGCTTCCGGCGTGTTTACGAATTCGCTGACGCGCGCACATCGGATGATCCGTGGCATCCGCGCCGGGATTGTCTGGGTGAACACATATCGCGCGGTGTCCCCCCTTGCGCCCTTTGGCGGGCATGGCCTGTCGGGCCATGGCCGCGAAGGCGGTCTGGCGGCGGCGCTGGATTACACCACTGTAAAAACTGTCTGGCTGCGCACGTCTGACGCGCCGATCCCTGATCCCTTTATCATGCGCTGACCTTACCCCTCAACCTTTCGGAGACCTGCCATGCATCGCACGCTACTTGTCCTCGCGGCCACAACCTGCCTCGCCCCTGTGGCGCAGGCACAAACGATCGTCTTTTCATCCTGGGGCGGCACCACACAGGATGCACAAACCGAATTCTGGGCCGCACCCTTTACAGCGGCGACCAATATCAATGTCGTGCAGGATGGCCCCACCAATTACGGACGCATCCGCGCGATGGTCGAGGCAAACTCGGTCGAATGGGATGTGGTCGATGTGGAATTCGACTATGCCCTTCAGGCCGGGGCACAAGGACTGCTGGAACCGCTTGATTTCTCGATCATTGACCGCGACGCACTCGATCCCCGGTTCATCTCGGATTATGCAGTAGGGTCGTTCTACTATTCGTTCGTGCTGGGCTGGAATCCTGCGGCTTTTGGCGCGAACGCACCTGCGACGATGGCAGATCTGTTCGATACGGACGCCTTTCCCGGCAAGCGCACCTTCTACAAATGGGCCGCGCCCGGCGTGATCGAGGCCGCTTTGCTGGCGGATGGGGTTGGGCCGGAAGACCTGTATCCGCTGGACCTGGACCGCGCCTTTGCCAAGCTTGACACCATCAAATCCGACATCATCTGGTGGGAAGGGGGCGCGCAGTCGCAGCAACTTCTGGCATCGGGCGAAGCCCCCTTCGGTTTGTTCTGGAACGGAAGGCTGGCCGCACTTCAGGCGGATGGTTTGCCCATCGGTATAAGCTGGGAAAACAACATCACTGCGGCTGATGCGCTGGTCGTGCCAAAAGGGACACGCAACCTTGACGCCGCGATGCAATTCATCGCGGCCGCGACGGGTGCGCAGGCACAGGCGGATTTCGCCACCGCGACGGGCTATGCACCTATCAATCTTGGATCGGCTGACCTGATGGACCCTGCAATCCGTGCCACCCTGCCAGATGCGCAAACAGGCACACAGGTCAATGCAGATATGGCCTATTGGGCCGAACACCGCGACGAGATTGGCAACCGCTGGTATTCCTGGCAAGCACAATAGCCATAACGGCTGATCCCGGCCCCTTCGCGGGCCGGGGCCTATGTTACAGGGAGCTGGACATGATTTCCGCCATTGTCGCTGCCAGACGCAGATCGGGGCTAAAGCTAGGTTTGCCCGCGGTTGTGTTGCTGATCGGCTTCTTTGTGTTGCCCGTGGTGCTGCTGTTGACCCGTTCGGTCACAGAACCGGAACTGGGGCTGCAGAATTACCGCGCCCTTCTGGGAAATTCGACTTATGCGCGGGTTTTCTTCAATACCTTCCTTGTGTCTGGTCTGGTCACGCTGATCACACTTCTGGTCGCCTTTCCTGTTGCGTGGGCGTTGGCAATCATGCCGCGGTTTTGGGCCGCGATTGTCTTTGCCATTATTTTGTTGTCGATGTGGACCAACCTGCTTGCGCGGAGTTATGCTTGGATGGTGCTGTTGCAGCAAACCGGGCTGATAAACCGGGCCCTGCTGGCGATCGGTCTGATTGAACGTCCCTTGCAACTGACCAACAACCTGATCGGGGTCACCATCGGGATGGTTTATATCATGCTGCCTTTCATGATCCTGCCGTTGCTGGGGGTGATCCGCAAGATTGACCCGGCAATCCTGCAGGCGGCGGCGTTGTGCGGTGCAAGCAAATGGCAGGCCCTTCGGCATGTGCTGCTGCCCCTTGCCGCGCCCGGTATTGCGTCGGGGGCGTTGATGGTTTTCGTCATGTCGCTTGGGTATTACATCACGCCAGCGCTTCTTGGTGGGACGGCCAACATGATGCTGGCCGAACTGATTGCGCAACAGGTGCAAAGCCTTGTGAATTGGGGGATGGGGGGCGCTGCGGCTTTCGTGTTGCTGGTTGTGACCCTGTGCCTTTATGCGTTGCAACTGCGCTATCTCGAACCGAAGGGGGCGCGCTGATGCTACTGGACTTCGACAAACTTGGCGCGTGGCGCTGGGGGCTATACGCGATTACGCTTTTGCTAAGCCTGTTCCTGCTTTTGCCGATCATCTTTATCGTCGCGCTGTCGTTCGGGGACTCTCGCTGGTTGATTTTCCCGCCACCGGGCTGGACGCTGCGTTGGTATCAAGACCTGTTTGCAGACCCGCGCTGGATCATGTCGGCGCTGGTTTCTGCCAAAATCGGTGTGATTGTCATGATTGCGTCGGTTGTGCTGGGGTTTCTGGCCTCGCTTGCTTTGGTGCGGGGCGAATTTCGCGGTCGCGCGGTTCTGCGCGCCTTTTTCCTGACGCCGATGGTGCTGCCGGTCATCATTCTGGCTGTGGCGCTTTATGCCTTCTTTCTGCGGCTGGGGATCAATGGAACATTGCTGGGCTTCGTGTTGGCACATCTGATCGTGGCGCTTCCGTTTTCGATCATCACGATTTCATCAGCCCTGGAAACTTTCGATCCCGCGATAGAGGATGCGGCCATCCTGTGCGGCGCAAGCCCGTGGGAAGCGCGCTTGCGCGTTACGGTGCCGGGCATCAGCCATGGGCTCTTCTCTGCGGCCGTCTTTTCCTTCCTGATTTCCTGGGATGAAGTGGTGCTTGCCATCTTCATGGCCTCGCCCACCCTGCAGACATTGCCGGTTCGCATCTGGACAACCCTGCGGCAGGACCTGACGCCGGTAATAGCTGCGGCCTCCTCGTTGTTGGTTGGCCTGACCATCCTTCTGATGATTCTTGTCGTCCTGATCCGCAAAGGCACGAAACGATGACAACGCCCTTTTTGCACATCCATGGAATCCGCAAGGTTTTCGGGCCGGTTGTGGCCACCGAGCATGTTGATCTGACCATCGGGGAAGGTGAGTTCATGACCTTTCTTGGTCCCTCCGGCTCTGGAAAATCGACCACGCTTTATATTCTGGCGGGATTTCAGGACCCGACGGCAGGGGACATCCTGCTACGGGGCCGCTCTATCCTGTCCACGCCATCCCACAAACGCAATATCGGCATGGTATTTCAACGGTATACGCTTTTCCCGCATCTTAGCGTGGGCGAGAATGTCGCCTTTCCTTTGCGCATCCGGCGGATGGGACAGGCCGACATCGCCGAGAAGGTTCAGCGCGCCCTTAAACTGGTGCGGCTTGACGGGTTCGAGGATCGCATGCCTGCGAAAATGTCCGGCGGTCAACAGCAGCGTGTCGCGCTTGCGCGCGCGCTTGTCTATGATCCGCCAGTATTGCTGATGGATGAGCCCCTATCTGCGCTGGACAAGAAGCTGCGGGAAGAAATCCAGCACGAAATCCGACGTATTCATCAGGAAACAGGTGTAACGATCCTGTATGTTACCCATGATCAGGAAGAAGCTTTGCGCCTGTCCGACAGGATCGCAATTTTCAATCAGGGAAAGATTGAGCAGGTCGGAACCGGGCCTGAACTATATGCCCATCCTGCCACGCATTTTGTGGCCGAGTTTATCGGCGATAGTGCCTTTCTTAGTGGAACATTGACAGATATCACCGATAATCGGGCTGGATTGTCCTTTGCGGATGGCAGCATTGTCCGCAATATTCCCCTGCATGCAAAAGGGCAGGTGGGCAAGCGGGCCGAACTTATGTTGCGGCCTGAACGCATTGCCCTGTCTGCGGTCAAGGGGCCAGAATGCGCAACGCTGCCCGTAACAATTGAAAACCTGACATTCCTTGGCAATGCCACCACTGTGACTGCGCGCACAGGCTGGGGCGAAACCCTTACAGTGCGCCTGAACTTCGGCCATCCCATGACAGATCGCATTTCGCGTGGCGACACGCTTTATGTCACTTGGGAACCTGACGCAGCGCATGCTTTCGTGAAAGCTTGAAATGCTCCAGTTGCAGGATCCCTCACTATTGGAAACCCGCGCCTTCATCGGCGGGGCGTGGATTGCGCGCGATACGCAAATTGATGTGCGCAATCCTGTGTCAGGGCGTGTCATTGCGCAGGTGTCAGATTGCGCTGCAGCTGACGCCACCCTTGCGATTGATCTGGCATATGCCGCCCAGCCCGTCTGGGCTGCCCTAACGGCAGGGGAACGCGCGGATTTCCTGCGCCGCTGGCATGATCTGGTTGTGCAAAATGCCGATGACCTTGCCCTTATTCTGACAGCGGAAATGGGCAAGCCTTTGGCGGAAGCCCGCAGTGAAATACTGTATGGTGCTGGCTATATCGCGTGGTATGCCGAGGAGGCGCGCCGCATTTATGGCGAGATACTGCCCCCCCACCGTTCAGATATGCGCCTGCTTGTGTTGCGCCAGCCCGTTGGGGTTGTGGGGGCGATTACCCCTTGGAATTTTCCCAACGCAATGATTGCACGCAAACTGGCCCCTGCCTTGGCTGCGGGCTGCGCAGTGGTCGCAAAGCCCGCAGCAGAGACGCCGCTTTCATCGCTGGCGCTTGGTATGTTGGCAATGCGCGCGGGCCTGCCTGCGGGCGTGCTGTCGATCCTGCCATCAACCGATGCACAGGGGATTGGTCAGGAATTCTGTCAAAACCCGAAGCTGCGCAAGATCAGTTTCACTGGATCAACGAATGTCGGGCGTATCCTGATGGCGCAAGCGGCAGGGCAGATCAAAAAGCTTTCGCTGGAACTTGGCGGAAACGCCCCCTTTATCGTTTTTGACGATGCCGATCTGGACGCCGCTGTGCAAGGCTGCATCCAGTCAAAATTTCGCAATGCCGGGCAGACCTGCGTTTGCACGAACCGCATCTATGTTCAGGACAGTATCCATGATGCCTTCGTGAACAAGCTGGTCACGGCTGTTAAAAAACTGCGTACAGGCGATGTGCCCGATTATGAAATAGGGCCGCTTATATCTGAAGCGGCCATTGCCAAAGTGCAGGCCCATGTCGCTGATGCCTGTGCGAAAGGTGCACAGCTTCGCTGCGGTGGCACGCGCCTTGAGGGTCAGTTTTTCGCGCCAACTGTGCTGACCGAAATGACCGGATTGATGGACATGTCTTCGCAGGAAAGTTTCGGACCATTGGCCGCAGTCTTCCGGTTTTCGACCGAGAAAGAAGTCGTGGCCGCGTCCAATGACACGGAGTTTGGCCTTGCGTCCTATGTCTACACCAAGGACATGAACCGGATATGGCGGATGATGGAAGCGCTGGAGCATGGCATGGTGGGTGTGAATACGGGCCTGATCTCGACGGAAGTGGCCCCTTTTGGCGGGATCAAGCAATCGGGATTGGGACGCGAAGGCAGCCGACATGGAATTGAGGATTATGTCGACCTGAAATATGCGTGCATGCGGATTGATCCCCAATAGTCCGTGCGTGATGCTTTAACCAAGGGGGGGGCTGATGTTTCGCCCCAGTATGTGATGGTCTGTGGCCCTCAGCGGGACGCACTGCCAGACATACCCTTCACGCCCGGTGCCACCGCCGCGGATGAGGTGGACATTCAATCATGAATGTTCAACCCTAAAGGTCGCCATTGCGCAAGGTATCTGGTCCCATCCGCCCCGGAGCGAAAGGAAAAGTGCCCGTGTTTCAGTTTGTGAAGCAACATATAATTATAAGCGTGGCGTTTGCTGCGGCGCTGGCGCTGACCCTTTTCTTCACTGTCAGACTTACCGTCTCGACGATTATATGGTCGGACCCGGACCGTTACGAACAGCCGATCGCGGGCTGGATGACCCCGCGCTATGTGTCCAGATCGTGGGGCGTTGAACTGGAGGTTGTCGCACAGGTCCTGCAGATCGAAATGGACCGCGCCGCGCGGCAAATGACAATCGAGGAAATCGCCGCCGCGCAGGGGCGTGGGCTTGACACACTGATACTGGAGCTTGACACCGCACTTGTGGCTGTTCGGGGCGGCACTGATGACTGAAACGCTGTTTGGTTATGTGTCGACATATGGTCTGCCGGTCGTTGCCATTTCGGCGTTTCTGTCCTGCCTTGCCGTGCCCATTCCGACCTTTGCCGTCATGTTGTCGGCCGGGGCGTTCGCGGCGTCGGGTGATTTGGTGCTTTGGCAAGTTCTGGTATGCGCCTATCTTGCCGCGATTGCCGGGGACCATTCGGGGTTTCAGATTGGTCGCTGGGGCGGTCAGGCCGTGATTGGCGCGCTGGAAACGTCGCCGTCAAGGGCAGCCATGATTGCCAAGGCTGAAACCTCGGTCGACAGGTGGGGCGGGACAGGCGTTTTCTTCTCAACCTGGCTTTTTGCGCATCTGGGGCCGTGGGTGAACCTTGCGGCGGGTGCAGCGGGCATGCCGCGGATCCGCTTCTTTTTGTGGGATGCCGCCGGCGAGGCTATTTGGGTCACGGGGTATGTGTTGCTTGGCTTCTTGTTTGGTTCGCGCCTTCCTGAACTGGTGGATCTGGTTGGGGACTGGGCCGGGCTGATATCCTCGGCTGGTGTGACTGTTGCGCTTGGCATCATCCTGATGCGCGCCCTCATCCGGCGCCAGCGCTTGCGCTGATACCCAAAAAGCGGCTCTATGCGCAGATCAGCGTTTTGACTTGTCGACATCCAGACCAAGCAGGTGATCCAGCGACAGCCGCCCCGGCCCCTGCGCAACAACCACCAAAAGGGCGGCCACCCACAGCCCATGTGTGATCCATGCATCCGGAAACACAAAGACCTGGATCACGGCGGTCATAATCAGCAACCCCAGCGCCGAAAACCGTGCAAACACCCCCAATATCAGCAGGATCGGCAATATATGCTCTGCGACTGTCGCCAACACAGCGGCGCGGGTAGGCGGGATCAGGGGCAGCGCATAGACATGCTCGAACAGGAAATAGGTTGAATCCTTGATCGAAAAGCCATCAACCTTGGTGCGTGCGGATTGCCAGAAGACAATGGCAGGAAATACCCGCGCAGCAACGGCGACCACATCATGCGGCAGATAACCCCCCAGCGCGTTTATCTGCGCGATGATATCACGGCTGCGCGCAGCGATGCGATGCTTGGGTGTTGCCTGTATAGAATGGGTCATGCGGGAACTCCTGTATCTATGTCTATGATCAGCCCGTGACGTAGCAATAAGGTCAGGGCTGGGGTCGGGTCGGCGTTGTCAGCGGCCCTGCCAAGGGGCGTGCCGTTCAATAGCGCTGCGAGCACAGAAAATGTTTCCGGTTCAATGCGCGCAACGATGACGGTGAAATCTGGTTGCCGCGCGATCAGCGCATGGTCCGGGCCGGACAGAAGCGGGACACGCGCAGCGCCAGGCTGATGGGCTTGCCAGATTTGCACAGCCGGAAAAAACGACGTGAACAAAGCAACAGACGGGTGCAGGATGAACCGCAATGCGTCAAGTTCCGCAACCGCAAGCGCGTCCGGGGCAACCGGCGCTGCATCCGCGGCATGGCAGGCGCGGCCACGGGCGTATTCCAGCCGTGCAACATCGCCAATAAAGGGCAGATGCGCGACTGGCGGGAAGCCATCCAGAAACCCCGCAAAGCTATTGCCCCAGCGCAACATGACAGGGTCTTGGGGCGGGGACTGGGCGATATAGGCGCGCGCCATCGCCGTAAAGAAAGTGGCCCCGACAAGCTGTTCGATCACGGGAAAACGCGCGGCCAGGGCGCGGGTCAGGCTATGCTGGACATTGTTGCGATAGACCTTGAAGCGCTGCGCAACCTCGCTTGCATCAGGCGCGGTGATCCCGGCAGGCGCATCAAGCCCCCAAAGGGCGTCATGAAAGGCGGCTTCTATGCGGGCATGGGGCAGGTCATGCGGCACAGGGCTTCCCCCTTTTGACATGTGCAAGAACGGTATCGGCGCGGGCAGCCTCGCGCAGCAGCACCGAAAACGCGGGCACGTCAGTATCCCATTCTATCAGTGTCGGCAGCGGGCCGGTCTGTTCCAGCACATGCGCGTAAAGCGCCCACACAGGGTCAGCAACCGGCGCGCCATGGCTGTCGATCAGCAGCGGGCCTGAAGGCAATTCTTCGGTATCATGCCCGGCCAGATGAATTTCACCCACGGCCGCCAGCGGGAAAGCCGCCAGATAGGTGCGCGCGTCAAATCGGTGGTTGGTGGCCGACACAAAGACATTGTTGATGTCCAGTAGCAGTCCGCAGCCGGTGCGGCGGGTAATTTCGGTCAGAAAATCCGTCTCGGACCATGTGGACTGCTCGAATGTGACATAGGTAGCCGGGTTTTCCAGCAGCATCTGGCAGCCAAGCCTGTCCTGCACCTGATTGATATGGGCGCAGATCGTGGCCAGTGTTTCGTGGGTATAGGGCAAGGGCAGCAGGTCATTCAGCCACGCGGCCCCGTGGCTGGACCATGCCAGATGTTCGGAAAAACTGGCAGGCTGATAGCGGTCTATCAGTTTCCGCAACCTGTCAAGATGGGCAAGGTTCAGCCCCCCCGCGCCACCGATGGAAAGCCCGACACCGTGAATCGATAGCTCGTGATCTGCCCGCAAGGCGGTTAGCATGGCATGCGGCGCGCCACCATCGCCCATGTAATTCTCGGCATGGACTTCAAAAAAGCCCACTGCGCCGGGGTGCGCCATGATGCTATGAAAATGCTCCGGCTTGAAGCCAAGCCCGGTTGTGCGCGGAAGTTGGGTCATGCGGCGCTCCTAAAAAATGACAGGGGTGCGGGACCAGGCCCCGCACCCCGAACGCAGTTCACGCGGGGGGCAGGTCACGATCCAGTTCTTCCAGCGACCCCATGCGCGCTGTGCCATCGGCCATAGCGGGCAATTCGATGTCAGTGCAGGTGCCTGCTGCAACCAATGTCCAGGCGTTGCCTTGATAATCGACAGTTGATGTGCCCGAGCAGGTGGTGCCGGGGCCAGCGGCGCAGTCATTCGCACCAGCAAGCGAAATGCCAAAGCATTTTTCCATGTTGGCGGATTGCGCCTGTGCGTGACCGCCCGCAAGCGTCAGTGCAGTGGCCAGCGACGCGGCAAGCGAAAGCGTGTTGGTTTTGGGTGTCATGAAATCAAACTCCTGTTGAAGGGGGCATCAGCGCTGTCCCACATGGCGTTACGCGACAGGTTGCGGTCGCGTTACGTCGATCACGCGGACGTTACCATGCGGACTGAAAATAAGTGTTCCTGAAAAAGCGAAGGGCGTTCTATGTAACAAACACCCAGCGCAAACCGAAAAGAGGACTGAAAGCTTGGCAGATCCTGATGCCCTGGAGGACCTCATGCGCGCGGCAAATCGCGGCGACTCTGTCGCATATCAGCGCCTGTTTACAGCAATCACGCCAGTTTTGCGCAAGGTCGTGCGCGCCCGTGGGGCGACGTTGGGGCAGGCGGGGTGTGAAGATGTGTTGCAAGATGTGCTGCTGGCAATCCACCGCAAGCGCCATACATGGCGCGAGGACGCCCCCTTGCGGCCATGGCTTTATGCCATTGCACGGCACAAGGTAATTGATGCGTTTCGGGCGCGCGGCAGACATGTCGAACTGTCCATTGATGACTTTGCCGAGGGGCTGCCTGCGGCTGCGGGCCCAGACCCGATGGACGGGCGCGACATGGAAAAGGTGCTTGGACAGCTGGACCCACGCGCCGCAGAGATTGTCCGCGCTTTCGGCCTGAACGGAGAGACGACCGCCGAGACGGCGGCGCGGCTGGACATGACCGAGGGCGCTGTGCGCGTGGCCCTGCACCGGGCGCTGAAAACCATTGCCCGGCTGCGCGAAAGGATGATCGAATGAAAACCGAAGACCTTATTGCCGCGCTATCGGCAGACACCTTGCCGCAGAAAACAGTGGGACAACAACTTGCGCGGGCGCTGCCTGTGGCCATGGGAATATCCATTGCCGCCTTTGTGGCATTCTGGGGGCCACGGCCAGATATATGGACGGCAATGGGGTCTGTGGCTGTGTTGAAAACACTCCTGCCGCTGGGCCTTGTTGTTATGGCGGCGGGGCTGGCGTTGTCGCTGACACATCCGGGCATGCGGCATCGCGTCCGCGGTGCAGCGCTTGGGCTGTTTGTCGTGGTGGTGCTGTGTGGCTTTGGTGCGGCCCTGTTGAACGCGGGCCTTGCAGGGCTGGTGATGGCATTGTCCACGCCCAGTCTTGTAACATGTCTGTTGTCGATCCCGGCCCTTGGGGTGCCGATTCTGCTGGCGGTGTTATGGGCACTGTCATCGGGTGCCGCGTTGCGACCCCGGCTGACGGGGGCCGTGGCAGGGGTGGTTGCAGGTGGTCTGGCGGCATCGGTGTATTCGCTTTATTGCGACAAGGACATGATCCTGTTTGTCGTGCCTGCGTATTTTGCCGCAATCGCATTCATTGCGGCCATTGGCGCCCTTCTTGGTCCGCGCGTGCTGAAATGGTAGGCCTTTGCGCCCGCTGCGACAGCGGGGGGGGGGGCGTGCAAATAGCGGCCCGTTCACAGCCCCCCCGCGCAAGCGCGCTGACCGGGGGGGGCTGCATCATGCCCAAAAGATGGCGGTGCGCGTGATGCGCAAGGCCCGTGTTATAGCGGCACACCAGTGTAATTTTGCGCAAACAGCGCGCGTGCCGTGGGGTCTGCGGACAGCAAATCCAGCTCAACGCGCTGCATTTGCTGGTCATAGTCCGAATGCTCCGGGAACCTGTGCATCATTGTGGTGACCGACCACGAAAACCGCATCGCTTTCCAGATACGGGCCAAGGCCTGTTGTGAATACCCGTCCAACCCGCTGGCGTCGTTTGTGCCGTAATAGGCAAGAAACGCCTGTGACAGGTAATGCACATCCGATGCTGCAAGGTTCAGGCCCTTTGCGCCGGTGGGGGGGACAATATGGGCCGCATCGCCACACAGGAACAATGCCCCCCAGCGCAGTGGTTCAGACACGAAGCTGCGCAGCGGCGCGATTGATTTTTCGATGGATGGCCCGGTGACCAGATCGGCGGCAACATCGGCGGGCAGGCGTGCTTTCAACTCGGCCCAGAACGCATCATCGGACCAGTCTTCGACCTTGTCGGTCAAAGGCACCTGAATGTAGTAGCGCGAAAGCATCGGGTTGCGCATGGATGCCAGCGCGAAACCGCGCGGGTGGTTTGCGTAGATCAACTCCTCGCGCACGGGCGGTGTTTCGGACAGCACCCCCAGCCAGCCGAAGGGATAGACCTTTTCATATTCGCGCCGCACGTCATCGGGGATGGACCGGCGGCTTACGCCATGAAACCCGTCGCATCCCGCAATGAACTCGCATTCCAGCCGGTGGGATGCCCCGTCCTTGTCCCATGTCACATAGGGGCTGTCGGTTTTCAGGTCGTGCAACACCACGTTTTCCACGCCGTGAATATGGGTCGCGCCCAGGGCGTCCTGGGCTTCGTACAGGTCGCGTGTAACCTCGGTCTGGCCATAGACCATGACTGTCTGCCCGCAGGCTTCCTGAAAATCGACGCGGATCATTTGCTGGTCACTGCTTAGGTAACAGCCATGATGTGGCTGCCCCTCACGGTCCATGCGGTCCCCGGCGCCGGCCTGCTTCAGCAACGCGACAGTGCCGCTTTCCAGCACCCCTGCGCGAATGCGCGACAGCACATGTTCGCGGCTTTGGCGTTCCAGAACAACTGTTTGAATGCCTGCCTTGTTCAACAATTGCGACAGCAAAAGTCCTGACGGCCCGCCCCCGATAATGGCAACCTGTGTCCGCATGCGGTGTTCCTTCCCATAATATCTGTATCTGATGGGCATATTAAGCGCTGCCGCCTGAACGGGAATGGACTACTAAGGCCAATTATGGTATTATTCGGACATGAGCGACCAAACACAGCCCGTCTATGACATTCCTGCATGGCACCTGTATGGGGAACATGCGCCTTTCCCTGATATAGCGCATATGGAACGGATAATTGACCGTGCCGCCGGGCTTGACTGGCAGATAAAGCCGCATCGCCACACCCATCTGTTGCAGATTTTTCTGTTGCTATCCGGCCAGATCACCTTCCATGCCGAAGGGCAGCAGCGCGACCTTGCCCCCCCTGTTGCGCTGTGTCTGCCGCCGACTGCGGTGCATGGCTTCGACTTCTCGGCGGGGACCGAGGGGTGGGTGCTAAGCCTGCCGGTGCATCACTTCGCGGAATTTCTGGCCGACGGGGCAGAACTGGCCTTTATTGCGCATAAACCGGCTGTGCTGTCCCCGGACCCCACTGTTCAGGACAGTTTCACGCGGTTGTTTGACATCTGGTCGGGGAACACGCGCTTTCGCAACACCGAATTGCGCTGTGTGCTGGGCCAGATCCTGTGCGCGTTGTTCAAGGATCATGGCCTGTCATCAGGCGCGGAGCCAACGCGCCATGATCCCAGAATTCCGCGCTTTCAGGCGCTGATTGCGGCACAGGCGCAGGGGCATTGGCCTGTGTCGCGCTATGCCAGTGCATTGGGCATGTCGACGCGCAATCTGGCGCGGCTGTGCAAACAACAAACCGGACTTGCCCCCCAAGCCATGATCGAAGCCCATCTGATGCGCGAAGCCGCCCGCCTGCTGGCCTATACCCGGATGAACGCGCAAACGATTGCGCACAGGTTGGGATATGAGGATCCAAGCTATTTCAACCGGCGGTTCCGCGCGTTTGCCAATATGTCACCGGGGGCTTATCGTCGCCGGCTGGACCAGTAAGGGCCGCCGCGCAGCCTTGCCTTCGGGCCAAAGGCGACATTTTGGCGGCGCGCCATGCCCCGCTGTCATTTCCTGATCTTGCGCCCCAGAAGTTCCAGCCTGTGGCCGTGCAACCGATACCCTAAGCGGCGCGCGATTTTTTCCTGCAATGCCTCGATCTCGGGGTCGCAGAATTCGATGACATCGCCAGTGTCCATATCAATCAGGTGGTCGTGATGGTCACGCTGGCTGTCTTCGAACCGCGCACGGCCATCGCCGAATTCCAGACGGTCCAGAATGCCCACTTCTTCCAGCAATTTGACTGTGCGATACACAGTCGCCAGTGAAATGCGGGCGTCCAGCGCATTGGCGCGGGCGTGCAATTCCTCGACATCGGGGTGGTCCTTGGCCTGTTCGATCACCTGCGCAATCGTGCGGCGCTGGTCGGTCATGCGCAGCCCCTGCGCTTCCAGTCGGTCAAGGATGGTCTTGCTCACGCGTGCTGTCCTGCTTCGGTCGGTTGTGCCAGTCTAGCCGCAAGGGCGCCCGCTGAAAACCGTCAATCCTGTGACGGCCTGCCATAATACAGCCCCACCACATGTTCCGCCTGTGCGAAGAACAGCCAGCGCTGAACACCCATTCCCGCGACATACGCAACAACAGCCAGTGCGACCGTCAGGGAACTGACGGGCACCATCAACAGCAGCAGGGCGGGCAGAAGGGCACCAAGGGCCAGCGCAATCAGGCGCAGCTTATGGGCATGTTTGCGCCCCACCACATGCACCATTTCGCGCAACAGGTAGTTTTGCCCCGAATGCGGCGGTTCCAGCAAGCGCACACGTCCCAGATACCCCAGGCCCGTGGCCGTTCCCGCGTCGGTCCCTGATTGCGCAAACTGCCGGTCGCCCGCAACCCAATGCGCAGCCATGGCCACCGCCAGCGCCAGCATGCCCCACAGGGCCAGCGTGCCCAGCCCTGCCAGCAAAGCGCCCCCCGCCAGCGCGGCCACCCCAAAAACAGCTGGTGTGCTGACATGATGCCAGCGCGGAACGGCCTTGATCTGGGCATAGATCATGGCAGTCGCAAAAATTGTGGCCAGCGCCAGCACGGCCCCCAGAACACCGAACAGCGGCAGGCCATACCCGGCAAAAACCGAGGCCGCGGCATGCGGGGCCATCACCAGGAATGTGGCAGCGGCCAGCACCGCTTCGCGCGACAGCCAACTGGACCGCCATTGCGAAAACGCCTTGAGCGCGCGTTCAGGGTGCCCCAGATGGAAGGCCGCTGCCACAAGCCCGGCCCCTGACAGACCGTATCCCAGCCCGAACAGCACAAACGCCACCAGCCCTGAAGGCGCGCGCAGGCCCAGACCCAGCCAGACCAGAAGCCCGAAGCCAAGCCCGGACAGCACAGTAAACATAATAAGCGACGGTGCAGGATGCATGGATCACAGCCTTTCCAAAGCGCGGTCAAGCCAGCCAAGAAACCCCGTGGCGCTGCCTGTCCCAGGGTCGCACAGGCTGGCAAGATCGGGGGCCTGCAATGTGTCGCGGCCACGCGGGGGCAGGTATTTGTTAACGGGGTTTGTGCCCTGTTCGGGCATCAGGTCAAACCCGCCACGCGTGGCGACAAGGCGCGACACGTCGCTGTCGGGATCGCCCAGATCACCGAAATGGCGTGCGCCAGCGGGGCAGGTGCGCACGCAGGCAGGTTCGCGGTCTTTCTCGGGCAGGTTTTCATTATAGATGCGGTCCACGCACAGGGTGCATTTCTTCATCACTTTCGCGGCCCCGTCCATTTCCCGCGCGCCATAAGGACAGGCCCAGGCACAAAGCCCGCAGCCGATACAGTCGGTTTCGTTAACCAGAACAATGCCGTCCTTCATGCGCTTGTAACTGGCCCCTGTGGGGCAGACCGTCACGCAAGGGGCGTCATCGCAATGCAGGCAGGATTTGGGAAAATGCACCACCATGGGCGGGGCTTCCGCGCGCGCAACCTCGAATGTGTGGACGCGGTTCAGGAAGGTGCCTTCGGGGGTGGCGCCATAGGCGTCTATATCCGAGAGTGGCGCTCCGTAATTTTCGGTATTCCAGCCCTTGCATGAAATCACGCAAGCATGGCACCCCACACAGGTGTCCAGATCGATGACCAGGCCCAGTTTGCGGTCGGTTGATGCGGGAAGGGTTGTCATAGGGCGCACCCCTTCTGGGTTTGGCGGCGCCGCAGCGTTGCATGAGTATTTTTTGCAAGATGAAGCTGCATGACAGTCATTCCTTGACCTGATGCGCCAGATCACGCGGCGCGGGCGGCACGGGGGAGGTTTGCGCCCGATGGGCGGGGGCGCTGAGTGTCTGTGTGGCGGGGGCTTTTTCAATGCGCACGCGCAGGTCATACCAAGCGGCCTGTCCGGTGACGGGGTCGGAATTGGCCCAGCGCAGCCCGTCCCCCTTGGGCGGGAGCAATTCGTGAATCAGGTGATTGAGCAGGCTGGATTTCGTGGCCTCTGGTGCGGTGGGGGTTAGCGCCCATGCCCCGCGCCGTTTTGCAACGGCGTTCCATGTCCAGACGGTGTGCGGGTTGAGCGCGTCCATGCGCACCACAGGCAGGGTGATCTGGCCATGGGGCGAGGTGAGCGTGGCCCAGTCGCCCGGCGTGAAGTGGTGGCGCGCCCATATGTCGCCCGAGACATAGAGTGGTGTGGTCCCGTGGATTTGCCGCAACCATGCGTTCTGGCTGCCCCATGAATGATAATGCGCCATAGGGCGTTGGGTCAGGGCATGCAGGGGGTAGGTGGCAGGGGCGGTTTCGGTATCGGTGAAAGTGGGATACCAGATTGGCAGCGGGTCCATGGTCCGGATCAGGCGCGCGCGCAGATGGTCGGGCGGCTGGCGGTGGCCATGCCCTTCTGCTGCCAACTGGAACTTGCGCAAGGGTTCGAGATACAGGTTGAACAGATAGGGTTGCGGGCTGTCATAAAGCCCGCGCGCAACTGCCCAATCCTGATAGGCCGCGTTCCAAGGTTTGAAGAATTGCGCAGCTTCGGGGATATGGTCGATCCAGAAGCCGCCGTTTTCGATATAGCGGTCGATCTGGGCAGGGTTGGGGGTGCCGCGCCCGCGCCCTGTGCCATCGTCATTGCGCCAGCCCGCCAGTGGACCGACACCGGGGCGGCGTTCATGATTGGTGATGTAATCAGCATAATCCCTGAATTTCGGCGTGCCATCAGCGGTGACCATGCCGGGCAGACCAAGGCGCGCGCCAAGGTCCAGGAGCACGGATTGGAACGGGCGCACATCGCGGTCAGGGTGCACGACAGGCCAGCGAATGGAATCGGCCAGCGCGTCGGCCTCGCAGATGGGGCGGTCCAGCAGCGAAATGCAGTCATGGCGTTCCAGATAGGTGGTGTCGGGCAGGACCAGATCCGCGAAGGCCACCATTTCTGAGCTGTAGGCGTCAGAATAGATGATGCGCGGAATTTTATAGCTGCCATCGGCGTTCTGGTCGGTCAGCATATCCATGACCGCGCTGGTATTCATGGAGGAATTCCATGCCATGTTTGCCATATACAAAAACAGCGTGTCGATGGGATAGGGATCGCCTGCATGGGCATTGCTGATGACCATATGCATCAGCCCATGCGCTGACAGTGGCGCGTCCCATGAAAACGCCTTGTCAATGCGCTTTGGGCTGCCATCGTCATGGATCAGCAGGTGTTCCGGTCCCAGCGGATAGCCCAGATGCGGGCCGTCCAGCGGCTGGCCGGGGGCGTGGCGGGCATGGGGTCTTGGATGTGCCTCGGGTGGTTTGGGATAGGGGGGCTTGAAGCGGAACCCGCCCGGCGTTTCCACGCTGCCAATCAGGATTTGCAGCATATGCAGGGCGCGCGCAGTCTGGAACCCGTTGGAATGCGCGGAGATGCCGCGCATGGCATGCATGGCCACGGGCCGGCCCACCATTGTTTCATGACGCTGGCCGCGAAAGTCCGTCCATGGCTGGTGCAGGGTGATTTCTTCTTCAAACGCCACGCGCGCAATCTCGGTGGCGATGGCGCGGATGCGCGACGCTGGAATGCCGCAGCGTTCGGCCACAGCGTCAGGCGCATAGTCGGGCGACAGGTATCTGTCCGCCAGATGGCGGAAGACGGGCAGATGTTCCCCCCCGCCAAGCACCACGCCCGCCGCCAGATCGGGCGCAATACCGGGCGTGTCCCATGCCAGCGCCTGCCCCGTGCGGCGGTCGCGCACCATGGGTTTGCCGTCCTTGTCGCGCAGGAACAGGCCCTTTTGCGGCCCGTCATGGGCATTGACCAGATAGGGCGCATTGGTATAGCGGATCAGGTAATTCAGGTCGATCTGCCCGGCGCGCAGCAATTCATGCACCAGCGACAGGATGAACAAACCATCTGTCCCCGGCGTGATGCCCACCCAGTCATCTGCAATGGCGTTATAACCCGACCGTATGGGATTTATGCCAATGACCCGCGCGCCGCGCGCCTTCAGTTTGCCAAGGCCCATCTTGATGGGGTTGGAATCGTGATCCTCGGCCACGCCGAACAACAAAAACAGCTTGGTGCGGTCCCAGTCGGGTTGGCCGAATTCCCAAAATGCGCCGCCCATTGTATAAATGCCCGCTGCCGCCATGTTGACCGAACAAAAGCCGCCATGCGCGGCCCAGTTCGGGGTGCCGAAGGATTGCGCCCACCACCCCGTGAAACTTTGTGACTGGTCGCGCCCGGTGAAAAAGGCCAGCTTCTCAGGGGCAGTATCACGCAGCGGTTTCAGCCAATCCGTGGCCAGGGCAAGCGCTTCATCCCATGAAATTTCCTGAAATTCCCCCGATCCGCGCGGCCCGACGCGTTTGAGGGGCGCGCGCAGCCGGGCAGGGGACAGGTGCTGCATGATCCCGGCCGAACCCTTGGCACACAGAACGCCCTTGTTCACGGGATGGTCGCGGTTTCCTTCAATATAGGCAACGCGCCCGCCCTTCATATGGACATTTATTCCGCAACGGCAGGCGCACATGTAACAGGTGGTCTTGCGCACCTCGTCTGACGGGTTGGGCGACAATGTTGCATCTGGCTGGACCGGCATTGTGTTTCCTGATTTTGTTCCGCCACAAGGGCAATATGCGAAACAGTTTCATCCGCAAGGAAGCATTATCAGAACCATTTTGTCCAGAGGGCAGATTTATTGGAACATCCTTACGCGATCCGACGAAAACACGACAGGTTGGTAGAATTGTCGAAAAACGGGACGCTGCCGGAAATGTCCTCGCCGGTGACAAGGGCATGGGCTTCAGCCAGCACCACTTCGGTGATGAAGGGCAAGTTCAGTTTGCGGGCCTGCGCAAAGGGCACCCAATGCAGATGTGCCAGTTCATCGCAGGCGGATGAAAAATCATCCAGATCACCCGTGACATGCTGCGCATCTGCCAGAAAGAACCGTGCGTCAAACCGGCGTGGCCGGCCCGGCGGTGTAATTGCACGGAAAATATAGCGCAGGCCCGATGCATCAGGCACAAGCCCATGCGCCGAAAAGCGCGCCCAATCTGCGGGCGGGTTGGGCCAGTCGCCCGCGCGCCCCAGCATCAGGCCGGTTTCTTCCCACAATTCGCGGATTGCCGCCGCGGCAAGCGCATTCGGGCCGGGCGCATCATGCGACAAACGCGCCGCGCATCGCCCCGCCAACGGGCGCGCCAGCGGAATTTCGGCATCTGTGGTGTCGACTGCCCCGCCGGGGAACACGAATTTGTCGGGCATAAAAGCCGCTGTTGCGCCGCGTTGCCCCATCAGGACCTGTGGCCCGTCATTGCCTGTGCGCACCAGAACCACGGTTGCTGCGTGCCGAATGGCTGTTTTGTCACCCGTTCCGGTCATCCACCCCCCCGAAGCCGTGCATACGGCGCGACCACTGGATGGCCACGATCATGCCCTTGAACCGGGGAAGAAGGAATAGCGAAAGTGCCACCAACAGCAAGGAAAACCCCGTAAACAGAAGGACGGGGTTCGGGTCCCAGCGGAACATCACCGCCACCATGGCGGGGGTGACAAGTTTCAGCGTGACAAGCATCGTCAAATAAGCGGGGCCGTCATCGGCGCGCTGGTGGGACAGATCCTCGCCGCAAGCGGGGCAGGTGTCGCGCACCTTCAGGTATCCGCGCAGCAAGGGGGCGGCCCCGCAGGCGGGACATTTGCACTGCAGGCCGCGCAGCACCGCAGGGGACAGGGGCCTGTCGTCATCAATCTGGTCTGTCTGGGTCGCCTGCATCATGGGCCGCCTTTTCTGTGTGAGTGTTTCCATATAAATTACGGTGACATATATTGCATCAGGGATTCCGGTTTTGCGGCACCATGTCGCAATAAAATGCGTAGGTGCGCGACGGAAACACGGCCTTGCCCCGTTTTCAGGACATCAAGCGGCACAAACCGCCGTGTATATACCGAAAGGACCGAACCGATGAAAACACCTCTTATGCTGATGATCGGGGTCACCACACTTGGCCTTGCCGCGCTGGCGGCCGATGCCCGCGGCACCGAACGCCCGGCCCTGCCTGGGTTCGAACAGCTGGACCAGAACCAAAGTGGCACCATCACGCTGGAAGATTTCCAGACCCATCTGGGAACCCAGCGCAGTGGGCAGTCCGACCAGATAGTTGAAAAGCTGATGGAACAGGCGAACGCTGACGGGCTGCTGGACGAATCCGCGCTGCGTGCCGGGTTGGAGGCCCTGGCCCAGGGCCGACGCGCTGCCATGACCGGCCAGCGCCGGGGGCCGGGGGCAGGGGATCGCGCAGATGTTGCGCAGCGCATGTTCGGGCGCATTGATGCCAATGATGATGGCGTTGTCGATGCGCAGGAATACGAGGCATTCACTGACCGCATGCAAACGCGTATGACACGCCAAGCGGGCCGCAATCAGGGTAGTCACCGGGGCTACGGGCCAAAGAACCGCGCGCATAACTGAATGCGCCTGACTGCGCGGGGACGCGCTGGCTAGACAGGGAAACGCATAGTGCCACGCGATATGGACGCGGCCAATCACGACGCCGGCCTTCTTGCGCAATTCGCGCAAGGCGACCGGCTGGCCGCGCAAACCCTGACGGACAGATTGGCCCCGCGCATCCTGCGGTTTGCGGCGCGCATGCTGGGCGACCGGACCGAGGCCGAGGATGTCACCCAAGAGACAATGCTGCGCCTGTGGCGCATCGCACCCGACTGGCAGGACAGCGGCATTGCGCCTGCTGCATGGGCGTTCAGGGTTGCGGCCAACCTGTGCACTGACAGGTTGCGCCGCCGTCGGCCCGGTCCGACGGAAATGCCCGACCTGCCCGATGACACCCCCGGCATGGACGCCCGGATGATGCAAACCGCCCGCGCGGCGGCACTGGACGCAGCCCTTGCAGCATTGCCAGAGCGGCAACGACAAGCCGTCATTTTGCGCCATCTGGAAGGACTGTCCAATCCGGAAATCGCGGCCATCATGATGATCGGGGTCGAGGCCGTCGAAAGCCTGACAGCCCGCGGCAAACGCAATCTGGCTGCGCTTTTGTCAGGGCAAAAGGATGAATTGGGGTATGAAGATGACCAATGACACGCATAAAAACCACGCCACCGACCCGCTGGACATGTTCTTTGATGCCGCGCGCGCCGATCCCCCTGCGGTGTCGCCGCAGTTGCGCGCCCGCATTCTGGCAGATGCCAGCCGCGTGCAGGCGGGGGCATGCAGGCCGCACCGCGCCTCACCATGGCAGCGGCTTCGCATGTGGTTTGGTGGCTGGACCGCGCCATCGCTTGCGGGGGGGCTGACTGCCGCCGCCGCCGGGTTCTGGTTCGGGGTGGCCGCGCCCATGCCTGTTGCGGCGCTGGATGCGCCTGTGTGGCTGCAAGACACGCTAAGTTATCTTGATGTAATCAGCACCCCGATTGTCGGGCTGGATGATCCGCTTCTGTTGGGGTTTTGAGATATGGCACAGACCGACCAAAAACCGCGTATGCCGCGCTGGGGCAAAGTTGCCCTGACGCTGTCAGTTATCCTGAATCTGGCCTTTGCGGGCCTGATCGGGGGGGTGGCCGCGCGGGCAGGGTTTGACGGAACCCCCCTGCGCGCGGCAATTTCCGCCCTGCCCGTTGATGACAAGCGCGCCTTTCGCCGCGACAGCCAGCGGGATTTGCGCGAAAACCGGCAACGCCCGCACAGGCCCATGGCAACACAACAGATGATCGACAGCCTGCAAGCTGATGAGTTTGACTCAGACCAGTTCACCGCTGCGCTGAATGCGGCGCAACAAGACCTTATCGACATGGGCAACCGCATCCAGACCCGTCTTGTGGCGCGTGTGGCGTCAATGACCCCGCAGGAACGCCAGACCTATGCCGCGCAATTGCAGCGCCGCCTGCAGGACCGGGGCGGCCGGGATTGGGGGCGCGCGCGTCCCCAAGACTGAGCAGCGCCGTCAGGCCGCAGCGATCTGGCCGGTCACAACGCGGTTGCGCCCCCCTCGCTTGGCGGCGCGCAGGGCATCATCGGCCTTGCCGACGATCGCTTTCGCAAAATCCGACATCCCGCCCTTGAACGCGGCATGTTGTACCGCCACCCCGATGGACACGGATAATTGCAGCGCAACATCGCTGCCCGCAACCACATAGGGGCGCGCATGCACGACCCTGCAAATCCGTAAGGCCACACGCCGGGCCGCAGCACTATCCGCACCGGGCATCACCACGACAAATTCCTCGCCGCCATATCTGGCCAGGATGTCCGTGTTGCGCAGGGCCGCGCGCATGCGCCGCGCCACTTCGGTCAGGACATCATCGCCGGCATTATGCCCAAAGCGGTCATTGACCGTCTTGAAATGGTCCAGATCGATGACCAGAACCGCGCAATCCGACAGGACGCCCGACTGCAGGTCTGCCGCGACACGGGCCATCTGTGCGCCCAGATACCGCCGGTTGAACAACCCCGTCAGCGGGTCGCGCACGGCCTGATCCAGTTGTGTTTCAAAGGCCTGTTGCAGCGCGTCCCGGCCCTGTTTCTGATGCAGGATCTTGGCAAGTCGCAGATGCGCTTCTTCGGCGTCCAGCGGTTGATGTAACACTTCCCTTGCGCCCAGATCCAGCGCCATTGCACCCAGCAATTCCTGCCCTTCGGGCAGCATGACACACAGCTCTGCCTGCCGGGTCTGGTTGCGCGACAATAAATCCGGGATAACCTGCAACCCCTTTTGCAAAATCACGTCAGGCGACACCAGAAACATGTCCGGCATGGCCGCGCCAGAGTCCAGACGCAGCGCCTGTTGCAAGCTGAGGCAGGTACAGGACATATCCGGCATGGCTTGCCGCAATTCGGTGCAAAATCCCGCGCAGGTCGTTGCGCTGTTGCAAATCACGGTCAGGCGCGATTGTTGCATGAAGGGGCGCGCCCCGTCGGCCATGCCTGAAACCGATGGCAGACCCACAGGCAAGGCCGCGCCTGCCCTGTGGGTCTGCGCGCGCAGCAAACTGCGAATGCGCCCCATAAGGTAGGAATCATCCAGCGGCTTGGACAGAAAATCATCAGCGCCCATTTGCAGCGCCCTAAGGCGCTGCTGGCGATCGGCGGTTGCGGAAAACAACAACACAGGGATGTCCCGTGTCGCAGTATTCGCGCGCAGCACCTGACACACATCGATCCCGTCCATATCCGGCAGGCGGTAATCCAGCAAAATCAGGTCGGGGCGTTCATTTTGCGCAAGCGCGATGGCCTGCTGCCCGCAATCGGCCAAAAGGCAGTCATAGCACGCCGCCTGCAGCTTCGCGCGCAAGATTGTTCTGTTAATCGAAAGGTCATCGACAATAAGTATGCGTCCTGACATACGTTTCATCCTATGCAAGGTTAACCACAAGTTACGCTGCATTCGTTAACAAACCCTTTAATCCCGCAAGCCCCCCATCACAGGATTGTTTGCATGAACCAAAGCACCGCCGAGCAAATTGCACTGGACGCTTTCACATGGCTTTGCACCCAAGAGGAGCTTTTGCCGGTTTTCCTGAATGCCAGTGGTGCTTCGGTTGACGACCTGCGCGCGGCCATCAGCGCGGCCGGGGGGCCGGATGTGGCCCTGCTTGGGGCTGTGCTGGATTTCATTGCAATGCGCGACGACACGGTGATCGCCTGCTGCGCGGCACAGAATTTGCCAAATGACGCAGTGGCGCGGGCACAGGCGGTGCTGGCCGGTCATGCGGGAATGCATTGGACATGACGCATGAATGCCCCTGATTGGCAGACTTGCCCTTGACTTCCGCCCCGCCAGATTGTGTATCGCGCGACAAGCCTGCACCTATGTAATCAAGGGAACAGCCCATGCACGCCTATCGCAGCCATACCTGCGCCGACCTGACCGCCGCCCAAGTGGGTGAAACTGTGCGCCTGTCCGGCTGGGTGCACCGCATCCGCGACCATGGCGGCGTGTTGTTCATTGACCTGCGCGACCATTATGGCATCACGCAGATTCTGGCCGACAGCGACAGCCCCGCCTTCGCCGATATCGAAAAACTGCGCGCGGAATATTGCGTTTGTATCGAAGGCACGGTCAAGGCGCGCGATGCGTCGCTGGTCAACACAAAGCTGAAAACCGGCGAGATCGAAGTTTACGCCCGCAAGCTGGATGTTCTGGGCGCGGCTGATGATTTGCCGCTGCCCGTTTTCGGGGAACCCGACTACCCGGAAGAAACGCGCCTGTCCTACCGCTTTCTGGACCTGCGCCGCGACGGCCTGCATGCCAATATGATGTTGCGCTCCAATGTGGTGCGGTCCATGCGGCAACGCATGTGGAACACGGGATTTACCGAATTCCAGACGCCCATCATTACTGCATCCAGCCCCGAAGGGGCGCGCGATTTTCTGGTGCCGTCACGCCTGCACCCCGGCAAGTTCTACGCCCTGCCGCAAGCGCCGCAGCAGTTCAAGCAATTGATCATGGTGTCGGGGTTTGACAAGTATTTCCAGATTGCGCCCTGTTTCCGCGATGAAGACCCGCGCGCCGACCGCTCGCCCACGGATTTCTACCAGCTTGATGTGGAAATGAGCTTCGTTGAACAGGAAGACGTGTTTTCCACCGTTGGCCCCGTTCTGCAAGGCGTGTTCGAGGAGTTTGCGGGCGGCAAAAAGGTTGACCCCGCCGCGGACTGGCCGCGCATCCCCTATGCCGAATCGCTGTTGAAATACGGCACCGACAAGCCCGATTTGCGCAACCCGATTGAAATGCAGGTGGTGTCTGACCATTTCCGCGGATCGGGTTTTGCGATTTTTGCGAAACTGCTGGAAAATGACGGGACCGAGATTCGCGCCATTCCAGCGCCCACGGGCGGGTCGCGCAAATTCTGCGACCGGATGAACGCTTTTGCGCAGGCGCAGGGGCTGCCGGGGATGGGGTATATTTTCTGGCGTGCCGGTGATGACGGGCTGGAAGCCGCTGGCCCGCTGGCCAAAAATATCGGCCCCGAACGGACCGAGACCATTCGTCAACAACTGGGCCTTGGCGAAGGCGACGCTGCTTTCTTCCTTGGCGGCAAGCCTGCGCAATTCGAAAGCGTGGCCGCGAAAGCGCGCGACGAGATTGGCCGCGAATTGAAGCTGCTGGATGAAAACCGCTTCGCTTTTGCGTGGATCGTTGATTTCCCGATGTATGAAGCAGATGCCGAATCCGGCAAGATTGATTTCAGTCATAACCCGTTTTCCATGCCCCAAGGTGGTATGGACGCGCTGGCGGGCGACCCGCTGAAGGTGCTGGGCTATCAGTATGATCTGGCCTGCAACGGCTATGAATTGCTGTCGGGCGCTATTCGGAACCACAAGCCGGAAATCATGTATCGCGCGTTTGAGATCGCGGGCTACCCGAATTCCGAAGTGGACAAGCGATTCGGCGGGATGGTCAAGGCGTTCAAATTCGGCGCCCCCCCGCATGGCGGTTGTGCAGCGGGCATTGACCGCATTGTGATGTTGTTGGCAGATGAGGCCAATATCCGGCAGGTCATTATGTTCCCGATGAACCAACGCGCAGAAGACCTGCTGTTGCACGCGCCATCAGACCCGACAAATGAGCAGTTGCGCGACCTTGGGCTGCGGCTGGCGCCGAAATCCTGAACGGATGGCCGCGCGCGATACCCGCGCGTCCAAAATGCGGAAATTCGCGCGCGGGCGCGGTGCGGGCCAGAAGGCCAAAGGGGGCACGCCCCCTTTGGAAACCCCGTGGATATTTAAGCCAGAATGAAAGAGCGCAGCCCATGACAGGGGCAGGGCGAGATACAAAAAAAGCCCCACAGAAATGGTGGGGCTTTTTGGTGATTGCGGGCGAAGAAATCAGTTCTTCGCGTAGAATTCGACCACAAGATTGGGTTCCATCTGCACCGGATACGGCACATCACCCAAGCTGGGTGTGCGCACGAAAGTCGCGGTCATTTTGGAATGGTCGACTTCCAGATAATCGGGCACGTCACGTTCGGCCAGACCAACAGCCTCCAGAACGATGGCCAGTTGCTTGGACTTGTCACGGATGGCGATAACGTCGCCTTCGCGGATACGGTAGCTGGGAATATTGACGCGCTGGCCGTTCACAGTGACATGGCCGTGGTTCACGAACTGGCGCGCGGCAAACACGGTCGGCACGAATTTTGCGCGGTAGATCACGGCGTCCAAGCGGCGTTCAAGCAGGCCGATCAGGTTTTCACCGGTATCACCTTTGATACGCTCGGCTTCGGCATAGATGCGGCGGAACTGCTTTTCGGTCAGGTCGCCGTAATAGCCCTTGAGCTTTTGCTTGGCGCGCAACTGTGTCCCGAAATCGGACAGTTTGGTTTTACGGCGCTGACCGTGCTGGCCGGGGCCATAATCGCGGCGATTTACGGGGCTTTTGGGGCGGCCCCAGATGTTTTCGCCCATGCGGCGGTCAATTTTATACTTGGCAGACGTGCGTTTTGTCACGGCTGATCTCCTTCCGAAATCGGCCCAAGTGGGCCTGTGAAGGGCGTTGTCCTTTCCCTGAGGGGGAGACAGGCTGTCCCTTGCGGGGGCCACCAACACCAATGAATGCCCACAAGCTGGCGCTTGGGGATGGGGGCTTATACACCTGCGCTGGCGGGTGTCAACTGCCATTCCCCCGCGCGCGCCAGCTATGCGGCCAGAAGGGCCGTTTCTGCCCGGCCAAGACAGCGGCGTGCCGTGTCCCCATAGCTGACAGCGCCCGCCGCGCCCAGTTCGGGCAGCACTGCGCGCAACGTGGCAAGATGAGGGCGCAGCACTTCTGGCGCGGCAAAGGCAGGGTGGAAGCTTTCGGTGGGCACGTTATTTGCGAAGATCACCTGATGGCGTTCCAGCAGAAGATGTATATAGGTGACCCCGTGTAGCGCCATATCCTGGCTGACCCCGGCATGGTCCAGCAAATCGCCAGCGCGCACCAGCACTTCGTCGTTGTTAAACAATGCCCGCGCACGTGCGCCCTGTATCAAGACCCGGTGTCCGGCCGAAACGCGCAGATCATCAATGGGTTGCGCGGCGCCCAGGACGCCGCTGCACAGTCGGATCGGGCGTAAATGCGGGTAACGGCGCATGGCCATCCCGCATACGCGGCTGGTCCCTGTCCAGATGACCGGCTGTGGCCCGTCATCCTGCGTCAGGACCAAGTCGCCGGCTTGTATCTGATGGATGGCGCGCGGGCCTGACGGGGTTGCGATCAAGGTGTCATCCGCGAAACAGATGATGTCTTGCTGCTGTGCCAAGGCGGGGGCAGCGGGGGCGCGGCATTGTTCAGTGTTCACCGCGCTTTCGATGACAAATAATGTTTGATCCTGCGGCGGCATTCCGTCTGCAAACACGGCAATCCATCGTCCGGCAGCGTGGACAAGACGGGCACTGAACACCGTTGTTCCATCGGTCAGGACAAATCCCATCATGGGCGCTTCTGGCCGGTGGGGCAGGGCGTCGGCTGGGGGCACATGGCCCCCAAGGCGGGCCGCGACATGGCGCGCGCGGGCGCGAATGTCACGCGTTGCCCCAAGCATGCCCCCCAGACGCAGCACATCGCCCTGCCCGTCAAGGCAGTGGATTTCACCGCGCCAGCACCATGACGACCCGACGCGCAGCCATTGCGGTTCCAGTCCGGCAATACCGTCGGTTTGTGTCGAATTCCAGTCAAGGGCAAAAACCCCGACCAAAAATGCTGCGCGTGTCATATCTGCCCTTGCCCCTGCTGCTTTGGTGCAGCTTATGTGCAAAATCTAGCAGAAAATCGCGTTCAAAACCAGATGGATAATCTGGATGACGGCAAACTTGCGTGCAAATCTGTCAGCACACGCCCCAGGATCTGGCAATCATGGCGGCCTGTGTGCGGTTGCCTGCGCCAAGGCGACGATACAGGGTTTTGACATGCAGCTTGATCGTTGGTTCCCGCAAGCCCAGATCGCGGGCAATTTCCTTGTTGGTTTTCCCGTCACACAGCGCCTTGAGCACATCGAGTTCGCGCGCTGTCAATGCCGTGGCGGACAGCCCTTCTGCCCCGGGCGGGTGAAATTCGGGCGCTTCTGCAGGAAACAGGAAATCCACAGGAACAAACCGTTCCCCAAGCGCCATGAACCGTATTGCGCGCAACAAGGAACGCGCGGGCATGGATTTGGGCAGGAAGCCCCGCGCGCCCATCTGGATGGCGCGTTCGGCAACATCGCGGGTTGCGTTGCCTGAAAGGATAACCACGGGGGGGGCGGTGTCGGTGTCCATGAAGCGGCGCAGCCCCTGCAGCCCGTCCATGCCGGGCATGTCATAATCCAGCAAGGCCAGGTCAAAGCCCGGATGCGCCGCAACAGCTGCAATCGCATCTTCCATATCGGTGGCTGCAACGATTTCCATGTCTGTTTCCTGCTGCAGAAAATTCTGCATCATGTCCAGAATCAAGGCGTGGTCATCGGCAATCAATAGTCGCATAAGATGACTTTCCAGAAATCCGTGCACACTTAAATTTGTGGTGCCTGAGATAGAGCTGCAACTAATTCGGCGCCGGAAACGGAACGCGACACCACTGCAGTGATAAGTTCGCTATCAAAATAATTTGCAAAACGCAACTCCTGTGATGCTAAAGTCACAAATACTTGCAGTTTGCAATTAACCGCCTTCAATTCTTTTGCAAGTTCTATCCCGGATATCGGTTCCAGATCCTGACTGATCACTACTGTGTCCCACGCTTGGGGGTCTTCGCGGAGTGCGTCCAGTGCATCATGGGGGTCTGTGCTGCTTGCAACCTCGGCGCCGGCTGCAGTCAGAATTTCTGCCATGACTTGCAAGGCGCGGTCATCAGCATCAACAAGCAGGATATGGCGGTCCAGAAGCGGTTGCCCCGCCAAAAGCACAGCGCCCCGCCCATCCTGACCAGCGGGGGTGGGGACCGGCAGAAACAGCCGCATCGTGGTTCCCCCGTCGGGGCCATCCAGCACCTGCAGGCCCCAGTTCCGCGCCGTGACAATATGCGCCACGATAACAAGCCCAAGGCCGGTTCCCGCGTCGCCCTTGGTTGTGAAATACGGTTTGAACAGGTCGGACCTGTTCGCCGGAGAAATGCCCGTGCCGGTATCTGAAATATCGATGACAATATACGGGGTTCGCGCCGCAACCTTGCCGATATCGACAGCTGGCACAGGCAGGATGCTGTCATGCGTTTCAATGCGCAAGGTGATTTTCCCGCCCTCTGGACCTTGCTGGCGGATGGCATCGGCGGCGTTCATGATCAGGTTTATGAACACTTGCATCATTTCGGTGCCATCTGCCTGCGCGATGGCAGGTTTTGCGCCACAGTCAACCATGACCGCGATTTCCTTGCCCAGACCGGGCCGGACCAGTTCGACGGATTGATTCAGCACCTCTGGCAGGTTAATCATGCCCGCTGCCGGTTTCATGCGGGCAAGTTTCATCAGGTTGGCAACAAGCGCCTGCCCCTGCAACCCGGCCGCATGGATGCGCGCCAGCCCCGGCGCCATGTCGGTGCCTGCCTTGGGTTGCAGAATGTCCACTGATCCCACAATCGTGGCAAGGATATTTGCGAAATCATGGGCCAGCCCGCTTGCCAGTTGGGACGTAAGCTGCCTGCTTTGGGCGATTTGCAGCTGTTCGCGCAATCGTTGGCGCTCAACCTCGGCAAGGCGGCGGGCCGTGACATTGCGCACCAAGGCGAAGATACTGCCATCATCCTGAACCGATAGCGACAGATCATACCACGCATCTTGCCCGTCAGCATCTGGCAGCATGACTTCATCAGCCCAATAGCCTTCGTTCAGCAGGTCGGCCCAGATGCCGCTTAATGTTTCCATATGTTGCGGCGCAACCAATTCATGCCAATACAGGGTGGAGATATCGGTATCTCGCGCGACACCCAGCACCTTGCGAAAGGCACAGTTCAGGTAGGAAAACCGCCCATCCGGAAACAGAATGGCAATCCCTTCGCGCGTGGCTTCCATTGCATGCACCTTGTCGCGCAGGGCGCGCGCTTCGGCCAGTTTATGCGATGTGATGTCCACACCCACGACCATGTAGCCCTGCACATATCCTTCGGGGCTGCGCAAGGGCTGGATGTTCAGATCCAGCCAATAGGAAACGCCCCGGCGGCTGCGGGCCTGAACCTCGGCGTTGATGCTGTGGCCATTGTCCAGCATCTGACAAAAATTACCAACCAGATCAGGCGCAGTTTCATGCAGGTGCAGAATATGGCTGGGTCGGCAGCCAAGGGCCGCTTTCACCGCATAGCCGGTGCGCGCCACGCTGGCGGGGTTCATCCATGTTACCAGCCGGTCCTTGTCGGCCAGCATGATCAGGTTGGTTGACAGTTCCGCAACCCGTCCCAACTGCCGGATCTGCCTGTCCTGCACATAGCTTTCGGTCACATCGCGCACAACAAACAGATAGCCATGCGCCTTGTAGGGGTCATCACGGTGGCGCCGGGTGGCGGTCAGGGTGAAGCGCTTTTCGCCTTCTGGAAATGGCAAAGTGTAGGAAAAACTATGGGACCAGCCAAAATGGTCAACCTGTTTCATGGCCTTGCGCACGATCTTTGCCACGCGCTGGGGCAGGACGCCTTCGGGGGCGCGCCCGATCACTTCGTCGGGGTTCAGGGCGAATACAAGCGGATCACTTTGGTTAAATCCGACGATCGTCCCTTCGCTATCGGTTTCAACCAGCAATTCCGGCAGCGTCGATACCATCGCGGCCACGCGCGCGCGCTCTCGCTGCAATTCGGACCGGGTGCGCAGCAGAACACGCGACTGTTCTGCCCGGCTTTGCGCCAGCCCGATGGCCGCTGCGAAGCCCAGCATCTGGCTGTCCTCAAGGTCCGTGAAAACCCGGTGGCCGCGCACGAAATCCAGACCGACAAGACCGACCAAGTCCCCGTTGCACCACAATGACGACGCAATAAGTGATTTGATTTCCTGTTCTTCCAGCAATTGGCGAAAAGCAGTGCCTGCGGGGACGTTGTTGATATCCACTATGAACGCCCTGCCGGATGTGCGGAATGCCTGCCAGAACGGGTCACCCATTTCATAGGGCAGGCGCTGCAATTGCGCCTTCAGGGGCGTGATGCCTGCGGCGCACCATTCATGCGTATTGTCGACGCTAACCGCATCCTTGATTCGGAAAATATAGGCGCGGTCGGCGCCCATGGCCTGACCAATCATTTGCAGGCTTATGGCAATGGCATTTTCCAGATGCTCGGGCGTGCATCGGTGCAGCAGGCTTTGGGCATCGACAAAAGCACGCATTGTGGCAAGCGGGCTTTGGGTGTCTGGTGCGGACCTGACATCTATATTGCGCGTTTCAAGCATAGGCCCCCTCAAATTCCTTGCAGAATCACCCCGACAAAAATGCGCAGCATTGCTTGATTATCGTATTCCCGCTATTTAGGCAAAGCTGAAGCATATCAAGTTCCATACGGAGGCTTTCTTGGACGAGTTACACACTGGCCGCATGACAAAGGACGGCATTCGACTTCATGAACCGGCAGATTTTGCCGGAATGAACAAGGCCGGTCAGCTTGCTGCCAGAATACTGGACGAGATTGCCGAGCATGTCTTTCCCGGGCAAACCACCGGAACGCTTGACCGTATCATCACCGATAAGGTTGCCGCAGCGGGTGCGACCTCGGCCACGATCGGGTATCGGGGGTATCAGCACGCCAGTTGTATTTCGGTCAATCATGTTGTGTGTCACGGCATTCCCGGCGCGCCCATCCCCATGAGCAAGGATGAGACAATCTCCAAGGACCCGGAAAAGCGCCGCCCCGATGATGCGCTGAAAGATGGCGATATCCTGAACATTGATGTCACTGTCATCGTGGATGGCTGGTTTGGCGACACCTCGCGCATGTATGTGGCGGGCACCCTGCCGCGCCGCGCCGAGAAGCTGATTCAGGCAACCTATGACGCGCTTATGCTGGGCATCGAAGCGGTGCGGCCGGGCAATACATTCGGTGATATCGGGCAGGCCATCCAGTCCTATGTAGAAAGCCAGCGCATGTCCGTTGTGCGCGATTTCTGCGGGCACGGACTGGGGCGGGTGTTCCATTCGCCGCCCAACGTGTTGCATTACGGGCGCGCGGGCAGCGGCCCGAAGCTGGAAGAGGGCATGTTCTTCACCATTGAACCCATGGTCAATCTGGGGCGGGCGGAAACAGTTGTTCTGGCTGATGACTGGACCGCCATTACACGCGACAAAATGCTGTCAGCGCAGTTCGAACATTCCATCGGGGTGACGGCAAGCGGGTTTGAAATCTTTACCCTGTCGCCGGCGGGCCGCTTTCATCCGACATGGGGCTAGCTTTGCGCGCCGCGACATGGCGGCCCCTGTCAATCATGGCGTTGACGACCCCCCCCAACAGCACGACATAGGCCGACAGGTAGAACCACATCAACAAGGCCACCACCGCCCCAAGTGATCCGTATACTTCATTGTAGCGGCCGAAATTGGACAGGAAGTAGGAAAACCCCACCGAAACCAGTATCCACAGCACCATGGCAAGTGCCAGCCCCGGACGAATGCTGGCCGGACTGCCCCGGTCGCGCACCGGGCCAATTTTGTAAAATACCCATAGCCACAACGCGACCATACCAAAGCTTACCGACCAGCGCGACACTTCGACCAGCAGTGCATCCAGCCCCGCCAGCGGAAAGATGGCCAGCGCCACCGGCAGCACCAGCAGCGCCAACAAGGCCACCACCCCCGCCAGAACCATCCCAAGCGTAATGACCGCAACTGTCAGCAAGTGTCGCACGCCTGTGCGCCGTTGACTGCCGTAAATGGTGTTCATGCCACGCAGCATGGCATCCACCCCCTGCCGCGCCAGAAACAGCGCAGTCAGCGTGGACACCAGACCCGCCCAACCCAGTGTTCCGTCATTGGACCACACCAGCCGCATGACTTGATTTTCCAACAAGGTGAATGCGGCAGGGGGCACAAGGTCCTGAAGCAATGACAACTGGTTTTGCAACGCGGCGGGGTCGGCAAAAACCCCGAACAACGAAATAAACGCAGCAATTGCGGGAAACACCGCCAGCAATGTAAAGAATGCCACGCCCGCAGATATCAACCCGATATTGCGATCAACCATGACTGCATAGAAATCGGAACTGACCCTGTATATCGTTTTTACAGTGTGAAGCACTACAAATCAGATTGCCAGATCATCAAGGCTTTTGCCGGATTCCAATGCCGCCACAACCCAACGCGGTTTGCGCCCACGCCCGGACCATGTTTCTGACCGGTTCGCGGGGTTGGCGTATTTGGGTTCGACGGTTTTTCGTGGCTTCACGGCGGTTTCATTCAGCAATTCCGCTAAGGTAAAGCCCCGCTCTTTTGCAACGACTTCCAGTTCTGCAATTGCGGCCCTGCGTTCGCGTTCATGGAAATTCTCGATCGCTTTGGTAACATCTTTTTGCAATTTCTTTAGTTCCGGCAGGGAAAGTTCGTTCAGGTCAAACATGGCGTCCTCGTAATATTTGTTCAATTCAAGTCCTGCACCAAAAAAAACCACTTGGCAAGGCGCTTGAATTAGGGCTGAGACGTGTAATCATACCATTTTGACAGAATATACCGGCTTGTCATCAAATCCAGATGCGCCCCGCCGCCATTCTTGCAAATTGTAATTGCTTCATTGGATGGTCTGGAAAACAGGCTGCTGTCTATATCATAATAGTCCGCCAGAACATCATTGGGGTTAATAACACCGCGCGACAGCGGGTCCTTCAATTCGCCTATATGGTCCAGCGTGGTATCGCGGCTGTCAACAAACAGGGCGGCGCGCTGCAATGCGGTGTCGTCCACTTCGCGCATATCCGCGCGGTAAGCCCCGATCAGGTCCAGATGCTGGCCCGGACACAGCCACTCGCCGCGAATGACCGGCGTTGTGCTCATGGTTGCGGTGCAAATGATGTCGGCCTGCGTAACAGCGCGTTGCAGATCCTCCGTTGCTGTGGCGCCAGTCAATGCGCCGGCCAGTTCGGTGGCAGCGCTGAACCGGCGGCTCCAGATCGTGAATTCCGCATCTGGAAATACGGCGCGATAGGCAGAATACATGCTGCGCGCCACAGCACCCGCCCCCACAAGGGTAATCTTGCGGCTTTCAGGGCGCGCAAGGTGCCGCGCCGCCAGCGCACTATCCCCGGCGGTTTTCCATTTCGTCACCAGATGAAAATCAACACTTGCCTGAAGCGTGCCGTCTGTGTCCGAATACAACGACACGCCCCCATTCACGGATGGCAGGCCCTGCATCGGATTATCGGGAAAAATCGTTGCCGTTTTGACCAAAGCCCCCAACCCGTCAATCCATGCGGCACGCGACAACAGGGTATCCCCGCGCCGATACAGAAAACTGTCAGTAATTTCCGCTTTTGGCAGGCGGTGGCCCCGTTCCATTGCAGCGATAAGTTCAAGCCAGTTCAGCTGTGGTTCTATATCAGCGGAAATGATGGGAAATGTCATTCTGCCCCTCTTTTTGCGTCAGCCTGACAGCCCGAATTGGGCAAGCGTATCTTTCAACCCGTCAGTCGTCCGGAACACATGCCCGGCCCACCCGCGCGCCAAGGCTGCATCAATATTTTCGGTGCGGTCGTCGATAAAGAACAGGTTTTCCGGCGCGATGCCGGTTTCATGTTCCAGTATCTCATATATGCGGGCTTCCGGTTTCATCACGCCAAGGCGGCCAGAAATAAATGCGCGGTCGAATTCACGCAGGAAATCATACTTGGCCTGCGCCAGTGTGAATGTGTCATCGCCAAAATTCGACAAGGCAAATACCGGGACGGATTGCGCGCGCAAATTACGCAGCATTTGAACGGATGGCGCAATAACGGGCGCAATCATGTCCACCCAATGATCATGCCAGATCATGATTTCGCGTTCCCATTCGGGGTGATGGTCAAGCATTCCCAAAACGGTGTCACGAAACGGCGCGCCACGGTCGATACGGGCATTCATTCCGTCCAAATCAACCGCCGCGAACAATGCCTTGCGCCGGTCCTGCCCGATCATGCCATCATAAAACCCTTCTGGGTCCCAGCCGATCAGGACATTTCCAATGTCAAATACCACGGCGTGAATGTCGCGTGTCATTGTGCAAGTGCCTTCGCATGAAAGGCGATATGCTCGCCCATGAAACTGGACACAAAGAAATAGCTGTGGTCATACCCCGCCTGCATGCGGAAGGTGCCGGACTGGCGGCGCGCGGCCATGGCATGGGCCAGCGCTTCGGGGCGCAGCAGGTCCAGAAACTGGTCGGACGCACCCTGATCAATCAGCACATCGCCCTGAAACCCGCAATCCCGCATCAGCAGGCTGGAATCATGCGCGGCCCATGCGTGTTCGTCCGTGCCCAGATAGGCCGCGAACTGCTTGCGGCCCCAATCGCTGGCTGTCGGGTTGGCGATGGGCGCAAAGGCCGACACGGATGCAAACCGCCCCGGCAGGTGCATCGCCATGCTTAGCGCCCCGTGCCCGCCCATGGAATGGCCGGTAATGGCCTGGCGGTCTTCTTCCAGCGCGAAATTGCCTGTCAGAACGCGGGGCAATTCATCAGTGATGTAATCCCACATGCGGTAGTGGCTGGCCCAAGGGTCCTGGGTGGCATTCACATAAAACCCGGCCCCCTGACCCAGATCATAGGCGTCATCATCGGCCACCCCGTCCCCGCGCGGCGATGTGTCGGGAAATACCAGCGCCAGCCCATGCGCCGCCGCATGCGCCTGCGCGCCTGCCTTAACCATGGCGTTTTCATGCGTGCAGGTCAGCCCCGACAAATACCACAACACCGGCACCGGATGCAGCCGCGCTTCCGCTGGCAGGAACAAACCGAAGGTCATGTCACACCCCAGCGCCGTTGACGCGTGACGAAAAACGCCCTGCACACCACCGAAACACGCGTTTTCAGAAACCGTTTCCATACCACTCTCCGTTCAGTTTGGGGCACTGTGTCAGAAGCTGGTGACCCATGCAATCACCACAGGCACCGTGACAATGCTTAGCAAAGTGGAAACAAGAATCGTCGCAGACACCCGCGCCGGGCCTGCCTGATATTGCTGCGCCAGAATGAACACATTGCCCGCAACCGGCAGCGCCGCAGCCGCGATCAGCACCCCCGCCACATAGGGGTCCACGGCAAACAAGCCCAGCGCCGCCACCGCCACCGCCGCAGGGTGCACCACCAGTTTGGCAAAGGACAGCCAGGACACAATCTGCAGGCGTTCAATCCTCTTGTCGGCCAGCGATGCGCCAATGGCAAACAGCGCGCATGGGGTCGCAGCCGCGCCCAGAAGGGTCAGGAAATCATTGGCGGGCAGCGGCACCTGCCACCCTGTCGCCGACCATGCCAGCCCCAGCACCATGGCCACCACCATGGGGTTGCGCAACACGGCCCCCAGCAGGCGCGCAGGCAAGGCGCGGTCCACCCGTCCCCCGCGCGCCAACGTAATAAGCACGGCAAACAGCGATGAAAAAATGATCAGGTCGATTGTCAGCACCAACAACACGGTTTTGACCGATGCATCCCCCAACAGCACAACCAGCATGGGCACCCCCAAAAAGCCGGTATTGCCGATGACGGCGCAATGGGCCTCGATGGCGGCGGTGTCCAGCCGCACGCCCCGCGCGAAGGCCACCACCATGACAAGCGCATAGACCCCCCCACAGGCCAGCAAATACGCCCCCGCCGCCTGCATATCCAGCAAATCCGCGAAGCTTAGGTTGGCGGCAAACCCGAACAGCATTGCGGGCAGCGCGAAGTAAAAGACGAATTTCGTCAGATAGGCCGTGGCCTGCGTTGGAAAAAAACCCGACCGCCCGGCCCAGAACCCCAGCCCGATCAAGGCAAAGAACGGCAGTGTTTTCAGGAATATTTCAACCATCAGCGCCCTGATTTAACATGTGAAATGACATATCGGCATATTGTGCGCTTTCCTTGCTGATTGCCAGCCACTATCCTTGCAGGGCACAAGGGGTAGGGCAGTCGTGACAACACAGACAATCAGGCAAGGGCGCAAATTCACGCAGGTCCTGGACGGGGCGCGGCAGGTCTTTATCGAAATGGGATATGAGCGCGCCAATGTCGATGAAATCGCGCGCGTTGCGGGCGTGTCAAAAGCGACGCTATACAGCTACTTCCCTGACAAGCGGCAACTTTTCATCGAAGTATACCAGACTGAGCTTCTGAACCTTGCAGATGCGGCGATGGAATTTCTAGCCCCCGATGCCCCGCCGCAACAGGCGCTTCATGGCGCGGCATTGCGGCTTATCGACTACATGATATCGGATTTCGGGATAGCAATGTTTCGCATCTGTGTGGCCGAAGCGCCGCGATTTCCCGAAATCGGGCAGGCATTTTATGAAAACGGGCCGGAACTGGGGCGTGTGCGCCTTGGGGCCTATTTCAGGCAGGCTATCGCGCGGGGCACGCTGGTGATTGAGGATATTGATCTGGCCGCCGACCAGTTCTTCCAGCTGTGCCAGACCACCATTTGCGACCGCATGCTATGCGGTGTGCAAACCCGTTTCCCGCCAGAAGATATCGCGCGCATTGCGGACGGGGCGGTTGCCATGTTTATGGCGCGCTATGGTCGGACGGCCTGACAGGGCTTGCCGCGCGCTGTGCGCAACTGTATCGAGTGTTTCCCCAATCCATAGCTGTTCAGGAGTGTTATGACCGCCCCCCAGATCGCCGCCCGCATTGCCACTGATGTCAACGCCCGCCCCCAACAGGTTCAGGCCGCTATCGCGCTGCTGGACGAAGGGGCCACAGTGCCCTTCATCGCGCGCTATCGCAAGGAAGTGACCGGCGGGCTGGACGATGCGCAGCTGCGCCTGCTGGCTGAACGCCTGACCTATCTGCGCGAGTTGGAAGACCGCCGCACGGCGATTGTGAAATCCATATCCGAGCAGGGCAAGCTAAGTGACGATCTGGCACGCGCCCTTGCCAGCGCCGACACGAAGGCCACGCTGGAAGATCTGTATCTGCCCTATAAGCCCAAGCGCCGCACCAAGGCGATGATCGCGCGCGAAAACGGGCTGGAGCAGCTGCTGGACGCCATTTTGACCGAACGGCGCGATCCGCAGGCGCTGGCTGGCGCCTATGTGTCTGATGCTGTGCCCGACACCAAGGCCGCGCTGACAGGCGCGCGCGACATTCTGGCCGAACGCCTGTCGGAAGATGCCGCATTGCTGGGCCGTTTGCGCGACCATATGCGCAGCAACGGGGCCATTGCCGCCAGTGTTGCGGAGGGCAAGGAAACCGAGGGCGCGAAGTTCAGCGATTATTTCGCGCATTCCGAAGCGCTGAAAACCTGTCCCAGCCACCGCGCCCTTGCCATGCTGCGCGGCCGGAACGAAGGCGTCCTGCATCTGGACCTGACATTGCCAGACGCCGCGCCCGTGGAACGCATGGTGCGCGCAACTGTGGGCCTTGGCGGGGGTGGCGCGGCAGATGACTGGCTGGCCGCGGCCTGTGACTGGACATGGCGCATCAAGCTGAAACTGTCGCTGACAATTGACCTGATGGCCGAATTGCGCGAACGCGCCGAAGAAGAAGCCATTCGCGTCTTCGCGCGCAACCTGCATGACCTGTTGCTGGCCGCCCCCGCAGGCAACCGCGTGACATTGGGCATTGATCCGGGCATTCGCACCGGCTGCAAGGTTGCAGTGGTGGACGGAACCGGCAAATTGCTGGACACGGCAACCATCTATCCCTTCCAGCCCAGGAATGACCTGCGCGGCGCACAGGCCACACTGGCCGCATTGATCGCGCGCCATAAGGTGGCCTTGATCGCCATCGGCAACGGGACCGCCAGCCGCGAAAGCGAACGCATGGTGGCGGACTTGCTGGCGCAACTTCCGGGCAGCGCGAAACCCACCAAGGTGGTGGTGTCCGAAGCGGGGGCATCTGTCTATTCGGCGTCCGCGCTGGCCTCGGCGGAATTTCCGGAATTGGATGTCAGTTTGCGCGGCGCTGTGTCCATTGCCCGGCGCTTGCAGGACCCGCTGGCAGAACTGGTCAAGATTGACCCCAAAAGCATTGGCGTTGGCCAGTATCAGCATGATGTGAACCAGACCCGCCTTGCGCGGATGCTGGATGCAGTGGTCGAGGATGCTGTGAACGCGGTTGGCGTGGACCTGAACACCGCATCCCCGCCCCTGTTGGCGCGCGTGTCGGGGCTGGGGCAAACCCTGGCGGAAGCCATTGTTGCGCATCGCGATGCAACAGGCCCGTTCAAAACCCGCAAGGAATTGCTGAAAGTTGCCCGCCTTGGCCCCAAAGCATTTGAACAGGCGGCGGGGTTCTTGCGTATCCGTGACGGGGCCGAACCGCTGGACGCATCGTCTGTTCACCCCGAAGCCTATGCGCTGGCGCGGCGCATCGTCAAGGCAACGGGCAAGGACCTGACTGCACTGATGGCCGCGCCATCAGTCCTGCGGTCACAGGAACCGGCGGATTTTGTCGATGACAGTTTCGGCCTGCCCACTGTGCGCGATATTTTAAGCGAGCTGGAAAAACCCGGCCGCGACCCCCGCCCCGAATTCAAGACCGCCAGTTTTGCCGACGGGATCGACAATATTACCGATCTGCGCCCCGGCATGTCACTGGAAGGCACAGTCACCAATGTTGCGGCTTTCGGGGCGTTTGTGGATATTGGGGTGCATCAGGACGGGTTGGTGCATGTCAGCCAATTGGCCGACCGTTTTGTAAAAGACCCGCATGAAGTGGTGAAAACCGGCGATGTGGTGCGCGTGCGCGTGGTCGAGGTGGACGTGCCGCGCAAACGCATCGGGCTAAGCATGCGCAAGGATGGCGGGTCGGATGCTGCGGCCGCCGGCCCTGCTACCTCGCGCGATGCGCGCCGCGACAACACCAAACCCGCCGCGAAATCGCACGGAAAACCACAGGCGAAACCAGACACCGCAGCGCAGATGGGCGGGCTTGGCGCGGCGCTACAGGCTGCGATGAAGAAACGCTAGAGTGGGTCGCGTGAATGCGAATGAACGCAACACGCACTAGCGTTCTTCGGTCAAGGTAGCGCATTGTGGCTATTGGGGCTGGCCTGAATGGGGTGTTGGCCCTTGGATATAGCCCGCAGTATCGGCGGGCCGGGGTCTGCCGATCCGGCATTATAGGAATGCAGTTTATCCCTGCGGCATATTCCTGACATCAAACGCTTGGCACGCCTTCAGGTCATCGGCGGGCCGCGGGACGGCCCGCCGAGTGTGCGGCGGCCTGCGGCCTTTGCTCCGCACTGGGGAATACCGCCGACGTCCGCAACAGCCCGGAATTCAGTAATCGTGCCGTTCTACCTGACAAGAGACCGTTTTGCGGCTGCAGACCGGGGCGATGCAGCGTTACGGGACGTTGCACATGCCACTAGTGCGGCGGGCCTGCGCCCCATGCTTCGCGCCAAAGCCCCCTGTCACGCGATTTCAAAAACGCCCTCAATCTCGACCGCGACGCCCAGCGGCAGGGAGGGTGCACCCACAGCGGCGCGGGCGTGGCGGCCTGCATCCCCGAACACGGCAACCATCAGGTCTGACGCGCCATTGACGACCTTGGGCTGGTCAGTGAAATCAGGCGTGCTGTTGACAAACCCCGTCAGCTTGACAACCCGTTTCAGGCGCGACAAATCCCCGCCACAGGCAACACGCAGCTGCGCAATCAGCGCCAGCGCGCAGGCTTTCGCGGCCAGCGCCCCTTGCGCCACGTCCAGTTCAGCACCCAACTTGCCACAAATCAGGCCATCGGCCCCTGAACTGATCTGGCCAGAGACGAACACCAGATTGCCGCTTTGCACAAAGGGCACATAATTGGCGGCAGGCGCAGGCGCGTCGGGCAGGGTCAGGCCAAGATCGGACAGGCGGGTTTCAACAGCGTTCGTCATGGGTTTGGTCCTTATCGGTTGGAATGGGCAATCAGCCCTTAGTGACAGCAGCACGCTACAGCCCTGTCGCGCAGACGCAAGGGGGTCAGGCCAGAAGGCGGGTCGCGCTTTTGCCGGTAATGGCAACATCCACAATGGCCCCAACGGGGCGGGGCGCTGCGAACTCGACTTCGGTGAATTGTTCTGTGCGGCCCATATGGGGGTTTTCCATCAACACGCGGTGGCGCTTGCCCTGCTGGGCGGCCAGATGCGCGGCGCAGGCGCGCGCGCCCGCATCGCGCAGGCGTGCGGCACGGTCACGAATGGTCTTGCCGCCCAGTTGCGGCATACGGGCCGCTGGCGTGCCCTTGCGCGGGCTGAAAGGGAACACATGCAGGAATGTCAGCCCGCAATCGTCCACCAGCTTCAGGGAATTGGCAAACATCGCGTCGGTTTCCGTGGGGAAACCCGCAATAATGTCCGCGCCAAACACCATATCAGGGCGCAGGCTGCGGGCATCTTCGCAAAAGCGGATCGCGTCATCGCGCAGATGGCGGCGTTTCATGCGTTTCAGAATCATGTCATCACCCGCCTGCAAGGACAGGTGCAAATGCGGCATCAGGCGGGGTTCGGTTGCGATGGCTTCCATCAGTGCGGGGTCTGCCTCGATGGAATCGATAGAGGATATGCGCAGGCGTGCCAGATCGGGCACCAGTTTCAGAATGCGGCGCACCAGATCGCCCAGCCGTGGGGTTGCGGGCAAATCCGCGCCCCAGCTTGTCAGGTCCACGCCGGTCAGCACCACCTCGTTATAGCCCTGGCCCACCAGACGCTTGACTTGTTCCACCACCACGCCCGCAGGCACAGACCGCGAATTGCCCCGCCCGAACGGGATGATGCAAAATGTGCAGCGATGGTCACAGCCGTTTTGCACCTGCACATAGGCCCGCGCGCGCGTGCCGAACCCGTCAATCAAATGGCCAGCGGTTTCGCGCACTGACATGATGTCATCGACCTGCACACGTTCGGTCGCCCCAATCAGGTCAGGGGTCAGTTGCGCCCATGTGTTGGGCTGCATCTTTTCGGTATTGCCGATAACGCGGGTCACTTCGGGCATTGCCGCGAATGTTTCGGGTTCGGTCTGCGCGGCGCAGCCGGTCACGATGATGGGCGCATCAGGGTATTCGCGGCGCAGGCGGCGAATTTCCTGCCGCGCTTTGCGCACGGCCTCGGCGGTGACCGCGCAGGTGTTGACGACAACCGCCCCCTGCACACCGGCCGCTTCGGCAAGGGCCTTCATCGCCTCAGTCTCATAGGCGTTCAGGCGGCAGCCCAATGTTGTGAAGACAGGCGCGCTCATCTATGGGCCGCAAGGAATTGCGCGGGCAGCGTGGCGTCAAACACATGCGCCACCGGGCCGGACAGCCACACGCCATCCTCGCGCCAGTCGACCAGCAATTGCCCGCCATCGGCATCAATGCGCACCTGCCGCCCCACCAGCCCGCGCCGGTGGGCCGCAACAGCGGTCGCGCAGGCCCCTGACCCGCAGGCAAGCGTTATGCCTGTGCCGCGTTCCCACACGCGCAGGCGCAGGTGGTCCGGGGCCGTCACGCTGGCAAATTCCACATTGGTGGCTTGCGGGAACAGCGGGTGGTGTTCGGTCTTGCGCCCCTGTTCGGCCACGGGCGCGCTGTCCGCATCCGCCACGAAGAAAACGCAATGCGGGTTGCCCATACCAACGGCTGCGGGGCTACCGTCAATCGGCAAATGGTCAATGTCACATTTCTGCGCCAGCGGAATATCCTGCCAGCCCAACAGCGGCGCGCCCATATTCACCCAGATCTGCCCCCGCCGGTTTTCCGCCAGCAATACACCGCGCGTGGTGCGAATGCGCAGCTGGTCCAGCCCGCGCGCGGCCATGACCATATGGGCCACGCAGCGCGTTGCGTTGCCGCACGCCCCTGCGCGTGATCCGTCGGCATTCCAGAAATCAAGGTCCAGATCGGCGGCATCGGATGTTCGCAATTCCGCCAGTTGGTCAAAGCCCACCCCGCGGTGACGGTCGCCAATGGCCGCCGCCAGCGCGGCCGTCATGACCCCGCCTGCAAGGTGCATCGAGTCGATGATCACAAAATCATTTCCCGCGCCATGCATTTTGACGAAGGCCAAGGGGGCGTTTCTATCCATCATGGGCGCGATATAAGAGGCGTGCGGCACGCTGACCAGACATCATTTCAAGAATGATCGGGATTAAGGACGAAAAAGCGCATTTCGCCCTTGACCCGGTGACTGCGCTTTTCTAAGTAGCGCGTCATAGTGTGGGCCGGTAGCTCAGTTGGTAGAGCAGCTGACTTTTAATCAGCGGGTCACAGGTTCGAATCCTGTCCGGCTCACCACTATTTCCTTTAACAGTGTTTTAGTCCCTTCCGGGTCGCAGTTCATGCGCCATTCCAATCCGTTCGGGAGATTTTCCATAAACGAGTTTGGCCATTCGGGCAGCGCAATGGGGCGCGCTTCATGCCTGCAGCTGTGGGGGCATGGGGCAGGTGGGGGCTGTATTTCCACGCGGGGACCGGCCTGACATAGGGCACTCGTCGCGCATATGGAACGAAATCGGCGTTGCCGCGTTTATATGCGAATGCTTTTGTCAGGAGGATGAAGAATGAAATCCCTTACCTTGCTGCTCTGCCTGTCTGCACTTGCTGCATGTGCAACAGTTGATGGGGCAGGGCGTGATATGCAAACTGCAGGTCAAGCCATCAGCCAAGAAGCCCGACAGGCGCAATCCGGCATGTAAGCTGCCTGTGGACCGGATTGCGCGACAGGGCGGCAGGTCCAGAAACAAGTTTGTTGGCTGGTTGGTGGTGCGGGTGGAGGGACTTGAACCCCCACGCCTTGCGGCGCCAGAACCTAAATCTGGTGCGTCTGCCAATTTCGCCACACCCGCATTGCGCATTTCCTACCAAAAGAAAACAGCGGATGCGAGGGGTATTTCACCTGTTTGCGCCCTGATACTGCGATTATTGCAGGAAAAATTTACGCAAGGACCGCAGGTCGGCAGGCCGGGGGGCTGCGTCGCGCCTTGGCAACATAAAACGCCGCAAAACAGCGTCTTGCGGCGTTTTATGTTGGTTTGGCGGGTGGGGGGGCTACTCCGCGGGAACGGCGTCCGCCTCGTAGCTTAGGGGGTGGGGCAGATGCACCAGCATTTCCTTGGGGCAGATTTGCACGAAATGCGCCTTTTCGCGGTCCCAGTTGCGTAGGATTTCCAACGCGCGCTGCGATTCCGTTTCCTTGGCGTGCATTTCGATCAGGCTTTTCAGCTGATCTTCCCAATGATCCACCGTGACGGCGCAGGTCACCAGCGATTCCATGTTGATCAACTCTGGCGCCATGCCGTCAGGGTCATACAAATACGCCATGCCCCCCGTCATGCCCGCACCGAAATTCGCGCCGATGCTGCCAAGGATAACCGCCACACCGCCGGTCATATACTCGCACCCGTTCGACCCGCAGCCCTCGATCACGACTTTTGCACCGGAATTGCGCACAGCGAAACGCTCGCCCGCGCGGCCTGCGGCAAACAAATGGCCATCGGTTGCACCATACAGGACCGTGTTGCCGATAATCGTGTTCTCATGCGCAATCAAGGGCGAAGACATGCGCGGACGCACCACCACCAGCCCGCCGGACAGCCCCTTGCCGACATAGTCATTGGCATCACCGAACACTTCAATCTTCAGGCCCGGCGCGGCAAATGCCCCCAGCGACTGGCCCGCGCTGCCCGCCAGTTTGACGGTCAGGTGGTCGGGTTGCAGATTGTTGCGCATGCCAAACCGCTTGACAATATGACTGGACGCGCGCGTGCCGACAGTGCGATGGGTATTTTCCACCGCATAGGACAGCTGCATCTTTTCACCGTCTTCAAAGAAGCGCGCGGCGTCGCGGATGATTTCGGCATCCAGCGTGTCGGGAACCGCGTTGCGCGGCTTGTCGCGGTCATAGCGGATGTGTTCGGACCCGTCGACAGTCAGCAACAGCGGGTTCAGGTCCAGATCATCCAGATGTGCCGCGCCACGGCTGACCTGCGCCAGAAGATCGGCACGGCCAATCACCTCATCCATGGAACGCGCGCCGATGCTGGCCAGAATCTCACGCACTTCCTGCGCGTAGAAGGTGATCAGGTTCACCACCTTGTCGGCATTGCCGGTGAATTTGGCGCGCAGGCGTTCATCTTGTGTGCAAACCCCCACCGGGCAGGTGTTCGACTGGCACTGACGCACCATGATGCAGCCCATGGCAATAAGGGCAGCCGTGCCGATGCCGTATTCTTCGGCCCCCATCATCGCGGCCATGACAATATCGCGCCCGGTGCGCAGCCCGCCATCGGTGCGCAATGTCACCCGTTCGCGCAGCTTGTTCATGGCCAGCACCTGATGCGCTTCGGTCAGGCCCATTTCCCACGGCAGGCCCGCATATTTGATGGACGTTGCCGGGCTGGCGCCTGTGCCGCCGTTATGGCCTGAAATCAGGATGATATCGGCCTTGGCTTTGGCAACACCGGCCGCGATTGTCCCCACACCCGATGATGCCACCAGTTTGACCGTGACCTTCACGCGCGGGTTGATCTGTTTCAGGTCATAGATCAGCTGCGCCAGATCCTCGATCGAATAGATGTCGTGGTGCGGCGGCGGGGAAATCAGCGTCACGCCGGGGGTGGAGTGGCGCAGGCGCGCAATCAGCTTGGTCACTTTCATGCCCGGAAGCTGGCCACCTTCGCCCGGTTTGGCCCCTTGGGCCACCTTGATTTCCAGTTCTTCACAGGCATTCAGGTATTCGGCGGTCACCCCGAACCGGCCAGACGCCACCTGCTTGATCTTGGCGCAGGGGTTGTCGCCATTGGGCAGCGGGTGCGCGTGGGCGGGGTCTTCGCCGCCTTCGCCGCTGTCCGACTTCGCGCCAATGCGGTTCATCGCAATATTCAGCGTCATATGCGCTTCGGGGCTAAGGGCGCCCAGCGACATGCCCGGTGTGACAAAGCGTTTGCGGATTGCGGTAATGCTTTCCACTTCTTCAATCGGGATGGCCTTGCCCAGCGGTTTGATATCCAGCAGGTCCCGCAGGTGAATGGGCGGGTTGGCCTGCATGGCGGCGCTGTATTGTTTCCACAGCGCATAGCTGGACTGGTTGCAGGCCTGCTGCAACAGGTGCATTGTCTGCGCTTCCCACGCATGCTTTTCGCCCGAACGCCGCGCCTTGTAGAACCCGCCAATGGGCAAAACATCCTGCCCGCCGCGCCAGCCCTTGGCGTGCACTTCTTCCAGCTTCATCTGGATACCATGCAGGCCAATCCCGGAAATGCGGCTGTGCATGCCGGGGAAATATTCGGCGCACAGCGCGCGCGACAGGCCCACAGCTTCAAAATTCAGGCCCCCGCGATAAGAGGAGATTACCGAAATGCCCATCTTGGACATGATTTTCAGCAAGCCCGCATCAATCGCGGCCCGGTAGCGGCGCATCGCATCGACAAGCGACCCATCGACAAGCCCGCGGTCAATACGGTCGGCAATGGTTTCCTGTGCCAGATAGGCGTTGACAGTGGTTGCCCCGCAGCCAATCAGAACCGCGAAATAATGCGGGTCAATGCATTCGGCGGCGCGCACATTCAACGAACAGAAGGTGCGCAGCCCTTTGCGTGTCAGCCAGCCATGCACGGCACTTGTTGCCAGAATCATGGGCATGGCCACCTTGTCCGGCCCCTGATGTTCATCGGTCAGCACCAGATGGCCCGCGCCGGAACGCACGGCATCTTCGGCTTCGGCGCGGATACGCGCCAGCCCGTCGCGCAGCGCATCTTCATTCGCGTCCACGGGGAAGGTGCAGTCGATAAACGCGACCTGATCCCCGAATTCGCGCACCATTTCGTCGAATTCACCATTGGCCACGAACGGGCTTTCCAGCACCAGAATTTCGGTCTGGCTGCTGTCTTCGTCCAGCACGTTGCGCAGGTTGCCAAAGCGGGTTTTCAGCGACATGACGCGGAATTCGCGCAAACTGTCGATGGCCGGGTTCGTCACCTGACTGAAGTTCTGGCGGAAATAATGCGACAGCGGGCGATAGACCTGTGACAGCACCGCAGACGGCGTGTCATCGCCCATGGACGCGATCATTTCCTTGCCATCTTCGGCCATGGGGGCCAGAACCTGCTCCACCTCCTCGATGCTGTAGCCCGCTGCGACCTGACGCTTGCGCAGTTCTGCGGCGTCCAGTTTGCGGGTTTCGGGAACGTCGCGCAGCTTGTCGTTCAGGTCAACAATCTTGTCGTTCCAGTCGCCAAAGGGCTGCGCGCCCGCCAGTTTGTCCTTGATTTCAGTGTCGTGATACAGCCTGCCTTCGACCATATCGACGGCAATCATCTGGCCCGGGCCAAGCGCGCCCTTCTCGCGGACATTCAATTCATCCACGACAACCATGCCCGCCTCGGACCCGGCAATCAGCAGCCCGTCACCTGTCACCACATACCGCATGGGGCGCAGGCCGTTGCGGTCCAGACCGGCGCAAACCCAGCGCCCGTCCGTCATGGCCAGCGCTGCGGGGCCGTCCCACGGTTCCATCACGGAATTGCAGTAGGAATACATGTCGCGCCATGGTTTGGGCATTTCCACGGCCTGTTTGGACCACGCTTCGGGGACCAGCATTGTTTTGGCCATGGGGGCATTGCGCCCCGCGCGCACCAGCACTTCAAACACGGAATCCAGCGCGGCGGAATCGGACGCGCCGGCCGCAACAATCGGCTTGATATCTTCGGCCATTTCGCCAAATGCCGAGGACGCCATGCGGATTTCGTGGCTTTTCAGCCAGTTCAGGTTCCCTTTCAGCGTGTTGATTTCGCCGTTATGGGCCAGCATGCGGAAGGGCTGCGCCAGCCACCATTGCGGGAAGGTGTTGGTTGAATAACGCTGATGGTAGATGGCGAAGGCAGATTCAAAACGATCATCTTTCAGGTCGGGGTAGAATTCCGCGACCTGTTCGGCCAGCATCATGCCCTTGTAAATGATCGACCGGCACGACAGCGAACAGATGTAAAACCCCGCAATGCCCGCAGCAGTGACCGCTTTTTCAATGCGGCGGCGGATGACGTACAATTCGCGCTCGAATGTTTCTTCATCCGTGCCCTTGGAATTGCGGATCAGGATCTGTTCAATCTCGGGGCGGGTTGCATTGGCCTTGTCGCCCAGCACGCTGACAGTGACCGGCACATGGCGCCAGCCATAAATCGCATAGCCCATGCGCAGAACTTCGGTTTCAACAATCGTGCGTGACCGTTCCTGCGCGGCAAAATCCGTGCGCGGCAAGAACACCTGCCCCACAGCCACCAACTGGTCGGTCATGGGTTCATGGCCCGTGCGGCGGATCTTGTCATAGAAGAAATTGACAGGGATCTGGACGTGAATGCCCGCGCCATCGCCGGTTTTTCCGTCCGCATCTACAGCGCCACGGTGCCAGATGGCTTTTAGCGCGTCGATACCGTTTTCAACCACCTTGCGCGACGGTTTGCCGTCCAGTGACACCACCAGACCCACACCGCAGGATGAATGTTCATCTTCGGGTTTATACAGGCCATGTTCAGCGACAAAGGCACGGCGGGCTTCTTCACGGGCGGCCCATGCGTCATCATATTGCGTCATGTCAGGTTCCTTTGATCGGAATGCGGTTATTCGGCAGCAACCTGTGCGGGTGCCGAAAGATAATTCAGGATCGATTGCGCAGCTTCACGCCCGTCACGAATGGCCCAGACCACCAGACTGGCCCCGCGCACGATGTCGCCCACGGCCCAGACACCGGGCATGTCGGTTTCATGCGTGTTGAATTTCGCGCGCACCGTGCCCCAGCGGGTTACCGGCAGGTCGGGCACCCCCCACAGCGTTGGCAGGTCTTCGGGTTCAAAACCCAACGCCATGATCACCATATCGGCGGTTTCGGTGTAATCGGCGCCCTCGATCACCTCGGGGGAGCGGCGGCCGGTTGCGTCGGGCTGGCCCAAACGCATTTTCTGGACACGAACACCCGTCACGCTGCCATCATCGCTGGTGACAAATCCGGCAGGGGCGGCCAGCCAGACGAATTCGACACCTTCTTCTTCGGCATTCTGGGTTTCGCGGCGCGAACCGGGCATGTTTTCGCGGTCACGACGATACAGGCATTTTACTGATGTCGCGCCTTGGCGGATGGCGGTGCGCACGCAATCCATGGCCGTATCACCGCCCCCGATGACAACAACCCGCTTGCCGCGCGCGTCCAATGCGCCCGAATCGAATTCCGCGACATCATCACCAAAGCTTTTGCGGTTTGACGCCGTCAGGAAATCCAGCGCCTTCAGCACGCCGGTTGCGTTCGCGTTGGGTGTATTCAGGTCGCGGGCCTTGTAAACACCTGTGGCAATCAGCACGGCATCATGTTTGCCGCGAATGGCGTCAAAACTTATATCTTCGCCGACATTGCAGTTCAGCACAAATTCAACACCGCCCTGTTCCAGTTGTTCGATGCGCTGCATCACAACGGGCTTTTCCAGCTTGAAGCCGGGAATGCCATAGGTCATCAGCCCGCCCGCGCGGTCATAGCGGTCATAGACCGTCACCTGCACACCCGCGCGGCGCAGCACATCTGCTGCCGCCAGGCCGCCGGGGCCTGCGCCGATAATGCCCACGGATTCCGCGCGCTCGGTGCTGGCAATAACGGGTTTCACCCAGCCTTCCTGCCATGCCAGATCTGTCAGGTATTTTTCAACCGCACCAATGGTCACGGTGCCATGGCCGGATTGTTCGATCACGCAATTGCCTTCGCACAGCCGGTCTTGTGGGCAGATGCGCCCGCAGATTTCGGGGAAGGTGTTGGTGGCCTGCGACACTTCATAGGCTTCCTGCAACCGCCCTTGGGCGGTCAGCATCAACCAGTCGGGGATGTTGTTGTGCAACGGGCAGTGGCTTTGGCAATAGGGAACGCCGCACTGGCTGCAACGCCCTGCTTGCTCTGCTGCCTTTTCGGCGGCAAACTCGCGGTAGATTTCACCGAAATCCTCGGTCCGCGCGTCCGCCGGGCGTTTGGGGGGTGTTTCCCGTTCGACGGTCACAAAACGGAGCATTTGCTGCTTGGCCATGGCTGATCCTCCAGAATTCAGAGTTTGTGTCTTAGCCAAGGTCGAAACCAAAGAAAAGTCACTAATACTGACCTAAATCGATTATTTTTGGGCCGGTTGGCAAGAAAAAGTCAGTTTGATGCGAATTTTAGGTCATAAGGGTTGTCGTATATATCTGTTTGCGCTCAGACTTCATTAGGATAGCTTGCCGAAAAATGCCGGGGACATCATGACCTTTTTCCATATTTTCCTGCTTGCGATGATTCAGGGCATCACCGAATTCCTGCCGGTATCGTCCTCGGGTCATCTGATTTTGCTGCCTGCGCTGACGTCCTTGGAGGATCAGGGCCTTGTCATCGATGTGGCGGTCCATGTCGGCACCTTGTTCGCGGTGTGCTGGTATTTCCGCGCAGATGTGGGGCTTGCGCTGCGGGGGGTGCCGAATTTGCTGCGCGGGGATCTGCATGACCGGGGCGGGTTTCTGGCCTTTTGTCTGGTGATCGCCACGGTTCCCGTCATGATTGCGGGGCTTGTATTCAAGGTCTTGGGCATCATGGACATGTTGCGCAGTGTTGCCGTGATTGGCTGGATGATGATTATTTTCGGTATTGTCCTGTATGCGACCGACAAAATGGGCAAACAGACCCGCGTTGCGCAGGAATGGACGCTGAAACACGCCCTTGTTTTGGGGTTGTGGCAGGCGGTGGCGCTGATTCCCGGCACATCGCGTTCGGGGATCGTCATTTCGGGGGCGCGCGCCCTGGGGTATTCGCGCCATGATGCGGCGAAACTGTCAATGTTGATGTCGATCCCCACAATCATTGCGTCGGGCACATTGATGGGGTTGGATGTGGTGCGCATTGCCGATTGGCAGGCCGCGAAGGACGGGGCCATCGCAGCCGTTATTTCATTCTTCGCAGCATGGGCCGCGCTTGTCTTCATGATGAAGCTTCTGCGCTCCGTCAGTTTTACACCTTATGTAATTTACCGACTGGCGCTTGGCGCGGTCCTGCTGGTCGTCGCTTATGCCTGATCGGCTGCACCAGCGCATGGTTTGATCGATGCGGTGACATAATTCACCGACAGGTCACGTTCTGAAATGGACCAGTCCCAGCGCAGCTTGTCGAAAACGAAACCCTTGCGGTCCACAGGGTCAAAGCCCGCTTTGCGCAACAGGTCATACAGTTCATCGGGGGTGATGAATTTTGACCATTCATGCGTGCCCTTGGGCAGCCAGCGCATGACATACTCGGCGCCGATAATCGCCATGACAAAACTTTTCGGGTTCCGGTTCAGCGTTGAACATATCATCAACCCGCCCGGCTTCAGCAAGTGCTGGCACGCGGTCAGATAGGCCAGCGGGTCGGCCACATGTTCGACCACTTCCATATTCAGCACGATATCAAACTGTTCGCCCGCGTCGACCATGGCCTCGGCGGTGGTGTGGCGGTAGTCGATATCCAACCCCTGTTGTTCAGCATGGATTTGCGCAACGGGAATGTTGCGTTCTGCCGCGTCCGCGCCCACCACATCGGCACCAAGCCGCGCCATGGGCTCTGACAGCAACCCGCCCCCGCAGCCGATATCCAGCAACCGCAGGCCCGCAAATGGCATGGGCGCAGACATATCGCGCCCGAACTCCGCCGCGATCTGGCGGGTGATGTAATCCAGCCTGCAGGGGTTGAGCATGTGCAGCGGCTTGAATTTGCCATGCGGGTTCCACCATTCGGCGGCCATTGCTTCGAATTTGGCGACCTCGGCGGGGTCGATTGTTGATATGGTCATGCGCACTCCGGTTTTTTCGTCTATGGCATATGGCAGTAAGCTGTTTACAGGTATATAGTCCGTCTTATGGATAAGTCTGCCGGACATGACACCGCAGTATCGGCTCTTTACCCGATACCAGAACCTTTCGACCAGCGCATGCTTGATGTGGGGCATGGGCATCAGGTCTATGTCGAACAATGTGGCAGCCCGGATGGTATTCCCGTGGTTGTTCTGCATGGCGGGCCGGGCGGCGGGTGCAGCCCCGCGATGCGGCGCTTTTTTGACCCCAAGGCTTATCGCACGATCCTGTTTGACCAGCGCGGGTGCGGCCGGTCCAAACCCGCCGCCAGTATTGAGCATAACACCACTCAGCACCTGATCGCTGATATTGAGCTTATTCGTCAGACATTGGGCATTCAGCGTTGGGTGGTCTTCGGTGGCAGTTGGGGGGCGACACTTGCGCTGGCCTATGCGCAGGCCCATCCCGACAGGGCCGCATATCTGGTGTTGCGCGGGGTGTTCACGGGCACCAAGGCAGAATTGGATTGGTTTTACGGTGGCGGGGCAGGGCGGTTTTTCCCCGAACTTTGGGCGCAGTTCACGCGCCTTGTGCCGGAAGATGAACAGCATGACCTGATAGACGCCTATGGCAAGCGCCTGTTCAGCGGTGACCGCCAGCTTGAAGACCGTTTTGCGCGCAGCTGGACACGCTGGGAAAATGCGCTGGCGTCCATTGAAACCCGTGGGCTTGACAGTGCGGATGCGCCAAGCACCTATGCGCGCGCCTTTGCGCGGCTGGAAAACCACTATTTCCGCAACGGGTGCTTTCTGGGCGGGGACCGCGCCCTGATGAACGGGCTGGACCGGATGCGCCATATTCCCGGCACCATTGTTCAGGGGCGCTATGACATGATCTGCCCGCCCAGCACAGCGTGGGACCTGCACGCCGCGTGGGGCATGTCGCGGTTGGAAATGGTGCCGGTGGCCGGACATGCCTTGTCCGAGCCGGGGATAAGCGCCGAGCTTTTGCGCGTTATGAACCATCTGCGCAGCGACGCGCACCGCCTGAACCTTTAGCGCTTGCGTTTTCGGCGGCACCGCCCTATATCACTGCCAACAGCGGCGCCTGTGAAGGCCCACCGGAAAAACCAACGGGCCGCGCGGCCCGTTTTTTTATTTTGCCCCTCAGGAGGGCTGCATGAGCGACCTGATCGCCAAAACCACACTGGACCAGCGTGTCGCTGCCATCGTTGCCCCCGTCATCGAAGGACTGGGGTTTGAACTGGTGCGTCTGCGCGTGATGTCGGGCAAAACCCGCACACTGCAAATTATGGCGGACCGTCCCCAGGGCGGGATAGAAGTTGAAGATTGCGCGAAAATCTCAACAGCGGTTTCCGCGGTTCTTGACGTCGAGGACCCGCTGGAGGATGCCTATGTGCTGGAAGTGTCCAGCCCCGGCATTGACCGCCCCCTGACCCGCCTGAAGGATTTTGATGTCTGGAACGGCTATGAAGCGCGGGTGGAAACCACGGAACTGATTGACGGGCGCCGCCGTTTCCGGGGCATTCTGGCTGGTATTGACGGCGATGAAGTCCTGATCGAAATCGAAGAAAACGGCGAAGCGCTGACCATTGGCCTGCAATTTGACTGGCTGTCAGATGCCAAGCTTGTGCTGACCGATGAATTGATCGCTGAAATGCTGCGCGCACGCAAAGACAGTGGCGCCATTGACGAAAGCAAGTTTGACCAGATTGAAACGGACGCGCCCGACACTGGTGCGGACCAAGAGGAGCACTGAGACATGGCAATCACCTCTGCCAACCAGCTTGAACTTCTGCAAACAGCCGAAGCTGTGGCCCGCGAAAAAATGATCGACCCTGAACTGGTCGTTCAGGCGATGGAAGACAGCCTCGCACGGGCGGCCAAGTCCCGCTATGGCGCGGATATGGATATTCGCGTCCATATTGACCGCAGGACAGGGGTTGCAACCTTCAGCCGCGTGCGCACAGTCGTTGCTGATGAGGACTTGGAAAACCATCATGCGCAACTGACTGTTGCGCAGGCCGCGCCTTATCTGGATGACCCCAAGATTGGCGATGAAATCAGCGACCAGGTGCCGCCTGTGGAACTGGGCCGCATTGCTGCACAATCCGCCAAGCAGGTGATCTTGCAAAAGGTGCGCGAAGCCGAACGCGACCGCCAGTATGAGGAATTCAAGGACCGTGCAGGCACCATTCTGAACGGCGTTGTGAAGCGCGAAGAATACGGCAACCTTGTCATCGACATTGGCCGGGGTGAAGCGGTGCTGCGCCGCAATGAAAAGATCGGCCGCGAAAGCTACCGCAACGGCGACCGCATCCGTTGCTATGTCAAGGATGTGCGCCGCGAAGCGCGCGGGCCGCAAATTTTCCTGTCGCGCACAGCGCCGGAATTCATGGCCGAATTGTTCAAGATGGAAGTGCCCGAAATTTACGATGGCATCATCGAGATCAAGGCCGTTGCCCGTGACCCCGGTTCGCGCGCCAAAATTGGCGTCATCAGCCATGATTCGGGCATTGACCCGGTGGGCGCTTGTGTCGGTATGCGCGGCAGCCGCGTTCAGGCCGTGGTCAACGAACTGCAGGGCGAGAAGATCGACATCATCCCCTGGACCGAAGATCAGGCGACCTTCCTTGTCAACGCGCTGCAACCTGCAGAAGTCAGCAAGGTTGTCATCGATGATGATGCGGGCAAGATTGAAGTTGTTGTGCCTGACGAACAATTGTCGCTGGCGATTGGCCGTCGCGGTCAGAATGTGCGCCTTGCCAGCCAGTTGACGGGGCTGGATATCGACATTGTTACCGAATCCGATGATTCGGCACGCCGTCAGGCGGAATTCGCGGAACGCACGCGCCTGTTCATGGAAGAACTGGACATCGACGAAATGATGGCCCAGCTTCTGGTCGCCGAGGAGTTCAGCTCGCTTGAAGAAGTGGCATATGTAGATCTGGACGAATTGCTGGCGATTGACGGGTTCGACGAAGACACCGCCGAGGAGCTGCAAACCCGCGCGCGCGAGAAGCTGGAAGCGATCGCCACAGCCGCGTTGGAAAATGCCCGCGCGCTGGGCGTTGATGACAGCCTGATCGGGTTTGAGGGGCTGACCCCGCAAATGGTCGAAGCCCTTGCCAAAGACGGCATCAAGACGCTGGAAGATTTTGCAACTTGCGCGGATTGGGAACTTGCAGGCGGCTGGACAAGCGTTGACGGGAACCGCGTCAAGGATGAAGGGTTGCTGGAAAGCTTTGACATGAGCCTGGAAGAAGCGCAGCATCTTATCATGACCGCGCGCGTCATGTTGGGCTGGGTTGATCCGTCCGAACTGGGCGCCGATGAAAGCGACCTGGAACCAGCGGATCAGGAAGACTGAGCAGGGACAGGCAGGCATGGCCCGCGGCGGCAGGAAAACGGAACAAGACGGTCCGGAACGGCGCTGTATCGCCACCGGGCAGTCACAGCCGGCTGGTGGTTTGATCCGCTTTGTTGTTGGCCCCGACAGCCAGATTGTGCCTGATCTGGCCGCCAGGCTGCCGGGCCGCGGAATATGGGTCAGCGCCACGCGCGATGCACTGGCGCGGGCAGAGGCCAAGAAACTTTTTTCGCGCGCCGCGCGGCAGCAGGTCACCGTGCCCGAAGGTTTGGTTGATCTGGTCGAACAGCTTGTGGCGAAGCGGGTTCTGGAATTGCTGTCATTGGCGCGCAAGGGCGGGCTGGCGGTGGCGGGCTATGAAAAATGCCGCGATCTGGCGCTGAAAGACCAGATGTATGTGTTGATCCAGGCAAGCGATGGATCAACGCGCGGAAAGACAAAATTACGCCCCCCCGATGGGGAGAACAGCTATATTGGGTGCCTGAATGCGCAAGAATTGGGTTTTGCATTTGGGCGGGAACATGTGATACATGCCGCGCTTCGCTCTGGTGGACTGAGCAAAGCTGTTGTACAGGAAGCGGCAAGACTGGCCGGACTGCGCAAGGTAATCGGCGGAACGACCGCCGGAGAGGACAAGACGAACGCATGAGCGATACTGACGGAAAAAAACCACTCGGACTTGGCAGCAAAGGCGGCCAGGTGAAGCAGAGCTTCAGCCATGGGCGCACCAAATCTGTGGTGGTCGAAAAGAAGCGCAAGCGTGTTGTGGTGCCGAAACCCGGAACGCCGGGAAGCGCGCAAACCTCTGGCAGCGCGACGCCGCGCCCTGATCCTGCAAGGCGCCCGGCCGGTATTTCTGATGCGGAAATGGAACGTCGCCTGAAGGCGCTTGCCGCTGCCAAATCCCGCGAGGTCGAAGATGCGGCCATTCGCGCCGCCGAAGAACAGGCGCGCGAAGAAGAGCGCCAACGCCGCCGTGACGAAGCTGAAGCGCGCGAGCGTGAAGAACGCGAACGCGAAGAAGCCCTGCGCGCAAAAGCGGATGAAGAAGCCCGCGCGCGCGCTGAAGCCGAAATTCACGAAGAACGCAAAGCCGCCGCCGCTGCAGAAGCCGCAAAGCCCGCCGCTGCGCCAACAGCGCCTGAAGCGCCGTTGTCCGAACGGGCGCGCCCGGTTTCCGCCGATGCCCGCAAGGCCCCCAAGCGCCCTGATGATGACCGTCAGGCCCGTGCCGCGAAGCCGCGCGACGATGCAAGCCGCCGGTCCGGCAAGCTGACGTTGAAAGACGCGCTTTCGGGCGAGGGCGGGCGCCAGCGGTCCATGGCTGCGATGAAGCGCAAGCAGGAACGCGCCCGCCAGAAGGCCATGGGCCAGTCCCAAAGCCGCGAGAAGGTTGTGCGCGAAGTGCAGTTGCCTGAAACCATTGTGGTTCAGGAACTGGCAAACCGCATGGCCGAACGCGTTGCCGATGTTGTCAAATCGCTGATGAAAATGGGCGTCATGGCGACCATGAACCAGTCGATTGATGCAGATACAGCAGAATTGCTGATCGAGGAATTCGGCCACAAAGTGGTGCGCGTGTCCGATTCGGATGTGGAGCAAGTGATCGATCAGGTGCAGGATGCCCCCGAATTGCTGCAACCACGCCCGCCGATCATCACGATTATGGGCCATGTGGACCATGGCAAGACCAGCCTTCTGGACGCGCTGCGCAAAACCAATGTGGTTTCCGGCGAAGCGGGCGGGATCACCCAGCATATCGGGGCCTATCAGGTCACAACCGAATCGGGTGCGGTGCTCAGCTTTCTGGACACGCCCGGTCACGCGGCCTTTACCAGCATGCGCGCACGGGGTGCGAATGTGACCGATATTGTGGTTCTGGTTGTTGCCGCGGATGATTCGGTCATGCCGCAAACGATCGAAGCCATCAATCACGCAAAAGCCGCCAAGGTGCCGATGATTGTTGCCATCAACAAATGCGACAGGCCCGCAGCCGACCCCAACAAGGTGCGCACCGGGTTGCTGCAGCACGAAGTCGTGGTTGAGGCGATGTCGGGTGATGTGCAGGACGTCGAAGTGTCGGCCCTGACTGGCATGGGCCTTGATGCCCTGCTGGAAGCCATCGCCCTTCAGGCCGAAATACTGGAACTGAAGGCCAACCCCGATCGCGCGGCCATGGGCGCAGTGATCGAGGCACAGTTGGACGTGGGCCGTGGTCCTGTCGCAACGGTTCTGGTGCAGAACGGCACATTGCGCCAGGGCGATATCTTCGTTGTGGGCGAACAATGGGGCAAGGTGCGTGCGCTGGTCAATGACAAGGGCGAACGTGTCAAGGAAGCCGGGCCATCGGTTCCTGTCGAAGTGTTGGGCCTGAATGGCACCCCCGAAGCGGGTGATGTGCTCAACGTGGTCGAAACCGAAGCGCAGGCGCGCGAAATCGCGGATTACCGCCAGCAAGCCGCCAAGGACAAACGCGCCGCCGCAGGGGCTGCCACCACGCTGGAACAGCTTATGGCCAAGGCCAAGGCGGACAAGGACATTGCGGAATTGCCCGTTTTGCTGAAAGCTGATGTTCAGGGCTCTGCCGAAGCGATTGTTCAGGCACTTGAAAAGATCGGCAATGACGAAGTGCGCGTGCGCGTTCTGCATTATGGTGTGGGTGCGATCACCGATACAGATGTTGGGCTTGCCGAAGCATCCGGTGCGCCGATTATCGGGTTCAATGTGCGGGCCAATGCGTCTGCGCGCCAGTCGGCCAACCAAAAAGGCGTTGAGCTGCGCTATTACTCGATCATTTATGACCTTGTGGATGACATCAAGGCCGCCGCCTCTGGCCTGTTGTCTGCCGAAGTGCGCGAAAACTTCATCGGTTATGCCGAAATCCGCGATGTGTTCAAAGTGTCCGGTGTCGGCAAGGTTGCGGGCTGTCTGGTCACCGAAGGCGTGGCGCGGCGTTCGGCCGGTGTGCGCCTGCTGCGCGACAACGTGGTTATTCACGAAGGCACCCTCAAGACGCTCAAACGGTTCAAGGATGAAGTCAAGGAAGTTCAGTCTGGCCAAGAATGCGGCATGGCCTTTGAAAACTATGATGATGTCCGCGTGAAGGACGTGATCGAAATTTTCGAGCGCGAGGAAGTCGAGCGTTCCTTGACCTGAACCGTGCAGACACTGCAGCGCCTTTGGTTTGAAATACCGCAACCCCCTGCAGGTGGTTGCGGTATTTTCATATTCTGCGCGCAAAAATGCCCTGCTCAAATACAGGGGGCGCTGGTGCAAGGGGCGCGACGCAGCGGAATTGTCGACAAATTGCCTTGTCCAGCCTGCAAAACGGCCTATCTGCCCCACATTGTCGCGCAGGTTGCCGCGTTGCCGTTCCACCCTTTCGTTTGTCAGCTTATCGGAGAATGCCGTGACCGCCCCCTTTGCCCCAGCACCTGTTGATGTCCGGTCCCAAAGCCGTTACCCCCGACAGGCTGCAGGCGACATGCAGTCAAATAGCGGGGGCGCAGTGCTGGAACAGGGGTTCATACCAGATGCAAGCAATTCGCGGGCCTTTCGGGACGCGTTGGGCCAGTTTGCCACGGGCATAACCTTGGTGACGATTGCCAGCGAAAGCGGCCCTATGGGATTTGTCGCCAACAGCTTTTCAGGGCTATCGCTTGATCCGCCCCTGATTCTATGGTCGCCTGCGCGGTCGTCCAGCCGGTTCGGGCATTTTGCGAAGGCGGCGCATTTTTCCGTCCATATCCTGCGTGATGATGCGAAAGACTGGATCGCGCGTTTTGGTCGCCAAGGTGCAGGGTTTGACGGGCTGGCGCATGTGGTCACGCCCGAAGGAGTCCCGGTTCTGAACGGTGCCTTGGCGCGGTTCGATTGTGCGTTGCATGACACGCATGATGGCGGGGATCACTTGATCATTGTGGGGCATGTGCTGCGCTGCCACAGCAACGCAGGCCAGCCGCTGGTGTTCAGTCAGGGCAAATATGGCAGTTTTTATCCGCAGCCGTGACGTGCCCGCTTCGTGCGGGCGGGGCCATATACCGCCGCGCAACCCGCGTTATGGCTGCGCCGCAGTCGCAAGGATTGCGCGGCTGATGGTCATCAGGTAACCCCAGTCGTCGATTTGGGCAGTGGTAACCTTGGTTTTCATGTCGATATGCAGGAACGAATGGCCATGCACGAAGGACCACAGCATATAGGCGCGGCGCTGAACCTCTGGGGTGTTGGGCGGCAGGCCGAGACAGGCGGCAGCAGCAAGCACGACCACGCCAAAACAGCCTTCGCCCTTTACTTGCAGGTCGGGGGCGTTTTCATGCCCTTCCGTCAGGCCAAAGACCAACCGGAACACCCCCGGTTCGGTGCGCGCAAAATCAACATAGGCCAGCCCGATGGCCGCCACCGCTTCCAGTGATCCGACAGGGTGCGCAGCCGCCCCCGCTTCCATTGCGGCGCGTAGGCGGTCCATTGCTTCACTGACGACGCCGCGCAAAATCTCGGGGCGGTCCTTGAAGTGTTTGTAGGGCGCGGCGGAACTGACACCGGCGCGGCGCGCGGCCTCGGCCACCGAAAACCCATCCGGGCCATGCGTTTCGACCAGTTCACGAACTGCCGCAATCAATTGCGCGCGCAGGTCGCCGTGGTGATAGCCGGTCTTGGGCGTCACGGTCGCGGAAGCATCAGTTGGTGACGTGTCATTCGACATTGTGGTTGGGCCTTTTCTTAAAGTGAGTGGCGTTCACTTTCATCTTGACAGAAGTTAGCACTTCTTACATATACACGCAAGTGCAAGACTTTCCGTCCAGCTCCTGCATCTGCCAAACATCTCGCGCGGCACCCCCCGCCCCAGACCTGCGCGCCCGCATCCCGCAGGCGGGCTGACCCCGCTTGACCCTGAAAGGTGCGCCCGATGCAGCAAAGTGTCTATGTCTCCATCACCGGATTGCAGGTGCGGCGGGTCTGGCATATCCCGACCTTCTGGTCGCATGCGATCAAATCCATGGTGCAAGCGCGTAATGCCCCCGGCAATATCTCGGCCGACGCGCGCACCATCAACGGCGTTCATCACACGCTTTCAGTCTGGACTGACAAGGACGCCATGCGGGCCTATCTGACCACGGGTCCGCATCTTGAGGCCATGCGACTGTTTCCCAGCATCGCAACGGGCAAGGTGGTTGGCTATCAGACAGATCGAATTCCCGATTGGTCTGAAATCAATGCCATTTGGCGTGATCACGGGCGTAATGTCTGATTCACCTTGCCAAAGTGAGTGATTCTAACATATGTAAGCATATCTAACTTTATCGGAGCACTCCATCCATGACCAAGCGTAGGACATCCGCTATTCGAACGGCGCTTGGTCGGGTTCTGACCGTGACAGTCACGCTTATGGTTTGCGGGGGCGCTGCGGCGGCCATCATTGGCGGGTATTCCCTGATCGCCGCCACACGCGATGTCGCCCCCGGTAGTGCGGCGCCAAGAACCGCAGTGGGGGTGATGTCGGTTGAACTGGCGCAAGGCTACACTGTCGCCCGCCGGTTCACGGGCCAGATCGAGGCTGCGGCGCAGGTCGATCTGGGCTTTGAACTGGGCGGGCGCATTACCGAAATGCTGGTCGAGGAAGGCGATGTGGTGGCCGCAGGCACGGTGCTGGCGCGTCTGGACACCACCGCCCTGACCCCCGAACGCGCGGCGCTACAGGCGGAACTGGCCGCCCTTGCTGCCGACGCCGAATTGGCCCGCCTGACATTGGCGCGGGGCGATGCGCTGACGGAGCGCGGCTTTCGCTCGGTTGCTGCGCAGGACGAAGCGCGGCTGACACTGGCGCGGGCCGAGGCCGGGATGGCGGCTGTGCGCGCGCGTATCGCGGGCGTTAATGTTCGGCTGGAAAAATCCGTGCTGACAGCGCCATACCCCGCCCGCATTGGCGCGCGCATGGCCGACCCCGGACAGACAGCGGCAGCAGGGCAAACTGTTCTGGCGCTGTTCGACACGCAGCCTGCGCGCGCCCGTGTCGGACTGCCGCCGGAACTGGCCGCCGGGCTGGCGGTGGGGGGCACTGTCACCGTCGCGTTGGACGGCGCGCTGATGGAGGCCACTCTTCGTCAGATCCGACCCGATCTTGACCCCAACACCCGCAGCCGGTCGGTTGTTCTGACCCTGCCCGAAAGTGCTGCGCCGGTTCTGGGCGATACGGTCGCGCTGCTGCTGACGCAGGTGGTCGATGTTGCGGGGTTTTGGGCCCCGCTTGGCGCTTTGCGCGAAGGGGTGCGCGGGTCATGGTCGGTCATGGCGGTGGAAACCACGGCGATGGGCGACCGCACCCTGTCTGCGGCGGTCGAGGTGATCCATACAGAGGGCACGCGCGTGTTCCTGCGCGGGGCGCTTCCCCCCGGTGCGCGCATCGTGGCCGAGGCGCCGGACCGTGTAACCCCTGGCCAGCTTGTTCTGGCGCAGTCGGAGTGAAGGGTATGGCCACGCTGTTTTTCCGTCAGCCGCGCCTTGTGATGCTGGCGCTTCTGGTGATCCTGTCTGCGGGGGCGTCGGCCCTGTGGTCCATCGGGCGACAGGAAGACCCGACCATCACCAATATCTTCGCCACCATCACCACCGTCTTTCCGGGGGCAGACCCTGCGCGGGTTGAAGCGCTGGTCACCGCCAAGATCGAAACCGAATTGCGCACTATCCCCGAGATTGCCGAGGTGGCGTCAACATCTGCCACTGGCATTTCGGTCATTTCAGTGGAGCTTATCGAAACTGTCCCCCCCGCGACCATTGAACAGCTTTGGGCGCAGGTCCGCGATGCGGTGGCGGACGCGCAGCGACTGTTTCCAGCGGGGGTTCTGGAACCCGATTTCGACAGTGACGGGGCGGGCGGGTATGCCGCAATCTTTGCCCTGACCCTGCCCGAGGGGGTCGCCCTGACCCGCGCCGCACGCGAAGCCGAGGCACTGGCCGACCGTCTGCGGCGCGTTGCCGGCACCTCTCTGGTCGATCTGCACGGACTGCCCGAGGAGGAGGTGCTGGTCACCCTGCATCCTGACCGTGCTGCCGCCCTTGGCCTGACCGCCGATGACGTGTCAGCCGCCATCCGCGCGGCGGATGCCAAGGTGCAGGCGGGCCGGTTGCGCGGCGATCAGACCGATCTGGTGCTGGGCATCACGGGTGAGATCACGTCCCTGGACCGGCTGCGCGCCGTGGTGCTGCGCGAAGATGCAGCGGGCCGTGTCACGCTTCTGGGCGATGTGGCGCAGATTACCCGTGGCCCCCGTCTGCCGCTGGCCGAGGCTGCTTTGTTTCAGGGCCAACCCGCAATCCTGATTTCCGCCAAACTTAGCGAGGGGTTGCAGGTTGACCGCTGGATGGGTGACATCCGCGCCGCTGTGGCCGTGCATGGCGCGGAACTGCCTTGGGGCCTGTCCATCGAAACGGTCTTCGACCAGAGCCGCTACACCCTTGAGCGGCTGGCCGAAGTCGGGCTGAACATGGCCATCGGTGTCGCGCTGGTGGTTGCGGTGCTGTTCATCACGCTGGGGCCGCGTTCGGCGCTGATCGTGGCGATGGTGCTGCCAGTGGTGACGCTGGCCTCGGTGGCCACGCTGAATGCGCTTGCCGTGCCGATCCACCAGATGAGTGTGACCGGCCTGATCGTGGCGCTTGGCCTTCTGGTCGATGCGGCCATCGTGATGACGGATGAAGTGGGCAAGCGCCTGCGCGCGGGGCTGTCGCGGCTTGAGGCCGTTGCGGGATCGGTGCGGCGGCTGACGATGCCGCTCACGGCCTCCACCATCACCACCATCCTGTCCTTCATGCCGCTTCTGCTGCTGCCCGGCCCTGCGGGGGATTTCGTGGGTTCCATCGCAACAGCGGTGATCGTGATGCTGGCATGGTCTTTGGTCGTCGCTGTCACCGTCACTCCGGCGATTGCGGGATACTGGCTGCGCCCCGGCGATGGAACACCCCCGCGCGAAGGCCTGCTCATGCGCGGCTTTCGGGCGGTCCTGACGCTCTCAATGGCCAACCCGCTGCGCACGGTCGCGCTGTCGCTGGTTTTGCCGGTGATAGGTTTCCTGTCGCTGCCGACACTGACGCCACAATTCTTTCCCGGCGTGGACCGCGACCAGTTCCATATCGAGGTTGATCTGCCCCCCGGCACCGGCATTGCCGAGACGCTGCGCATGGTGCGCGAGATCGACGCAACGCTTGCGGCTCATGCCGATATTCTGGACGTGGCCTGGGTGGTGGGCCGGTCTGCGCCTGCGTTCTATTACAACATGGTCGGGGACCGCGATCAGGCACCGGCCTTCGCGCAGGCGCTGATCCGCACCACATCAGCTGCCGCAACCGAAGGGCTGTTGGTGAATCTGCAGGCCAATCTGCCGCCCGAATTCCTGCAAGCCCGCTTCGTCATACGCAGTCTGACCCAAGGGCCGCCGGTCAATGCGCCAGTGGAACTGCGCCTTGTGGGCCAGGATATCGACGCGCTGCGCCTTGCGGGTGATGACCTGCGGCTGCTGTTGGCGCAGGTGTCCACAGTGGCCATGGTGCGCAGTGGGATTGCGGGCGGTGCGCCCAAGCTGACCTTGCAGGTCGACGAGGCGCGCGCGCGTCTTCTTGGCCTTGATCTGGGCCAGATCGCGCGCCAGATGGAGGCAGGACTGGAAGGCGTCACCGGCGGGTCACTGCTGGAGGGGACCGAGGAACTGCCCGTCCGCGTGCGCCTTGGCGCGGGGCTGCGCGGCGACCCGGTGGCGATTGGCGACATGCCGATCCTGCCGCCGGGAGCAGCCGGAGTTGCGGCGACTGGCCAGTTCCCCGCTGTGCCGCTCTCGACCTTTGGTGCGCTGCGGCTGGAGCCGTCGGAAAGCACAATCACCCGGCGCAATGGCGAACGGGTGAACACCGTTCAGGCGTTCCTGATGCCCGGCATCCTGCCCGCTGTGGCCCTGTCGCAGGCGATGGCGGTGCTGGAGGCCGAGGGCTACGCGCCACCGCAGAGCATCCGTCTGGAAACCGGCGGCGATTCTGATGCGCGCAACAGCACCGTCGATGCGTTGATCGCCCCCTTGGGCCTGATCATCACCCTGTCGATTGCCGTCGTAGTGATGACGTTCAATTCCTTTCGCCTGACGCTGATTGCCTTCACGGTAGCGGGCCTGTCGGCGGGCTTGTCAATGCTGGCGCTGGCGGTGTTCGACTACCCGTTCGGGATCAATGCCATCATCGGGGTTATCGGCTCCATCGGGGTGTCGATCAACGCCGCCCTGATTGTGCTGTCGGGGCTGCAGGAAGACCCACGCGCCAGCGCGGGCGACCGCGCGGCGATGGTCGATGTCGTGGCGGGCTCCGCCCGGCACATCACCTCGACCACCATCACCACCGTTGGGGGGTTCCTGCCGCTGATCCTTGGCGGTGGCGGGTTCTGGCCGCCCTTTGCCATGTCGGTGGCGGGCGGTGTCGCGCTGTCGGTGACGCTGGCCTTCGCCTTCACCCCGCAGATGTTCGCACTGACGCTGCCAAGGCGCCCGCTTGGGGCTGACGATGATGGCCCCCGTCACCCCGCCGAAACGCTGCCCCGCCGCGCGGGTGACTGATACCAGCGCCCCAGGCAAGGGCGCATCATGATCATTGCCCCCCCTTGACGCAGCGCTTCGGCGGGGTGACGGGGCCAGCGATGGTATCAGGCGCGCCTTTGCCACCCAACTGGCCGAACAGGGGTTCGTCAAACAGGAACACTTGGGGATTGCCCATCATGGCGCACCCTGTTTTGCGATAGCGTTAGTGTGTGCCGGTCATCAGGCTGCACCCGAAGATACAGGTCCGGTTCGGCACTTTGGCTGAGCACTGTGCGTGCGTTCACCATGTCGTTGCTGTCGGCGCGGGCCTCGGCCTGTGGCGGGCTTAAGCCATGGTCCAGCCACCGCGCAACAAGGCGTGCCCGCAAGACGGGCAGCGGCACGTCAATCAACACTGTCATATCGAACAGGCCCGCAAGTCCCGCCCAGTCGCCGGTGGGAAGCAACAGGTAATTCCCCTCGAACACGGCGATACGCGCCTGTGTGTCCAGCGTTCCCGCGCCCGGCAGTGTCTTGTCCTGTGCGCGGTCGAACAGCGGGTAGGCAATGTCCCCCTGATCCGCGCGCACGGCTTGAACCAGCGCTACGAAGCCCGCAGCATCGAAGGTTTCCGGCGCGCCCTTGCGGTCCAATAACCCTTTTGCCTGCAGGTCCGCATTGTCCAGATGGAACCCGTCCATCGGCACCAGCGCGGCCCTGCCCGCACCCGCTTGCGCGCACAGCGCTGCGACGAGATCCGCAGCAAGGGTGGACTTTCCGGCAGCGGGCGGTCCGGCCAGCGCTACAAGGAACCGCTTGTCGCCGTGCTGGCGTGCCAGCAGATGCGTGGCCAATTGCGATACAACACTTTCTTGCAAAATACTCGCCCCCGTTTTTCCTGCCATCCAATGCCGCATCAGGACCGTTTGCGCATTAGAGTGGGTCGCGTGCATTCGCATTCACGCCACATACTCTAACTTATTGATTTCGCGGGTTCAAGAAGCTCAAAACCAGTTCCCAATTTTGCGCATAAAAACACGCGACCATAGTTTACGCGGACCTTTCGGACGTATGCATGCGCGTGACCATCAGCGCGGCAGCTTGCCCAAGTGCGGCCAGGGCCGTATCGGCCGTATGCGGGTGCAGCCGCTGCTGCGGCCCTGACACTGCCAGCGCCCCAAGGCAATGCGCCCCCGACACAAGGACCGGCACCGCGCAGGCCCAGTATCCCGGGGATCGTTCGCCGATGGACACACACCCCCCGTCAGGGCGCAATTTGGCTTTTGCGATGCTGCAGCCAAGCCCCCATGCGGCCAATACATGCCCCGCCGCACCGCATTGCAACGACATGCGCATCCCCTCATCCAGGTGGTGCCGCCCCCGGCCGGGCGCATTTTCACGATACAGGCACAGCCGTTCATCCGCATCGATGACATAGAAGGATGCCGTCTCTCCGGTGTCGCGCACAAGTTTGCGCAGGGTGGGGCGAATGACGTCATCCAATTCATAGCCGCGCCGATACAGCGCACCAAGGCGCCACAATGCCGGGCCGGGACGATAGCGCCCGTCCGCATCCTTGCGCAAATAGCCATAGCGGATCAGCGATGCGGCCAGCCGCAGGATGGTACTTTTATACAGGCCGGTTTCCTCGGCCAGTTCCGCAAGGCTTAGGGATGTGCGTTCCATGTCGAAGGCTTCCAGAAGCGACAAGGCGCGTTCAACTGCGTCAACACGGTATTGCGGCCTTGGTGTTCTGTCAGACGAAACGTTCATGAATTCTGATTGCCCGAAACCGGAACTTGCTGCAAGGCTTTCGCTATTGGAACAGGGGGGGTGATATGTCCGCACCATTGACCGCTATTCGCGTGCTTGATCTGTCGAATGTGCTGGCCGGGCCGTTTTGCGGCCATTTGCTGGCCCATCTTGGCGCAGAGGTGATCAAGATCGAACCCCCCGCAGGCGGTGATCTGGCCCGCGAACTGGGCGCGGACCCGGACCTTAGCGCGCGGGGCATGGGCGTGTCATTTCTGGCACAGAACGCGGGTAAGAAGTCGGTTGCACTGAACCTGAAGGACGCGCAGGACAAGGCACGCTTTCTGCGTCTGGTCAGGTCTGCCGATGTGGTGTTGGAGAATTTTCGCCCCGGCGTGATGGGGCGGCTGGGGCTGGGATATGACACGCTGAAAGGGGTCAATCCGCGCCTGATCTACTGCGCCATTTCCGGTTTCGGCCAATCCGGCGACTGGGCCAAGAACCCCGCTTATGACCAGATCGTTCAAGGCATGAGCGGGGTCATGTCAATCACGGGGGACGCGGACAGCGCGCCGTTGCGGGTGGGCTATCCGGTGGCGGATACAGTGGGCGGGTTGATGGCGGCCTTCGCCATTTCGGCCATGCTGAACGCCCCTGAACGCGGCGGGGTTATTGACGTGTCCATGTTGCATGCCATGCTGGGCACCATGGGGTGGGCGGTGTCGAACTGGCTTATTGCGGGTGTTGCGCCCACGCCCAACGGGAACGAGAATCTGACCTCTGCGCCATCTGGCACGTTCCGAACGCAGGACGCGCCGGTGAATATTGCCGCCAACAAGGACACGCAATGGCAGCTTCTGGCCCGCCATATCGGGCGCGAGGATTTGCTGGAACACCCTGATTTCGCAACGCGCGAGGATCGCAAGCGCAACCGGATCGCGCTGCGCGGGCAAATTGAATCCGTGCTGGTCACCCGCCCCGCCGATGACTGGGTGCAGGAACTGAACGCGCTGGGCGTGCCAGCGGGCAAGGTGTTTACTGTCCCCCAGATACTGGACCACCCTGCCATTGCCGAAAGCGGATTGATCGCCACCTATGCCAATGTTCCGGGCGTGGGACGCGATGTGCGGCTGGTCCGTCCGGGGATGCGCATCGACGGGCAGGTGCCCACTGTCAGCGCGCCGCCGCCACAGTTGGGCCAGCACACGGACGAAATTTTTGCGCAGCTGGATGCGACAGAACGGCAGGACACCCCTGATAAAAGGTGACAGGTATTTCCGGTTCAGAAATACCGCAAAGTAACAGGTTAAACCGGTTCAGGGCTGTTCCATCGCGGCACCCCATTCGCTTAGGAACTGGCGCCGCATTTGCTGGTCAAGCCAAGTCATAAGGCCGGGGTCCAGCTGGATGGGGCGCAAATGCGGGGCATTCAAAAATTCGACCACATCGACCGGCGGCAGGTGGGCGGCATCTGCAATCAGGTTTTTGCCTTCGTCCGATAGCATGAAGGACAAGAAATCGACGCCCTGCTGCGGCGCACGGGCCGTGACGGGCACAAGCGCTGTGCGCAACAGGGTCAGGGTGTAGTCCTCCAGCTCGATCAGATGCACGGGGGCGTCGGGGGCCAGATGTGTGGCAGCATAGCTGCCGATGACATTATAGGCCATCAGCAACTCGCCGCTGCGCACGGCTTCCAGCATATTGAACGAACAGCAATATAGCTGCACATTCAACCGCCCCAGAACCTCGGACAGGCGCCAGAACGAGTCTGTTGTGCGGGCGTCCTGTGTTGCGAACATATATCCGACACCCGATGAAACAGGGTCATAGGTGCCAATTCGTCCATCGAACATTTCGGTGTTTTCGCGCAACATGTCGATCAGGTCATGACGGCTGCGCGGCGCAGGCCGCCCGTTTGCAAGCACACTGTCATGAACAATCAAAACAGCGGGTTCCTGCGCGACGGAAAAAACCAGATCACGCCAACGCGCCCAGTCCGGCAGGGCGTCGGCGCCGCTGGGCCGGATGGCGGTGGCATGCCCGTCATTGGCCAGCTTGATCTGCAGGTCCATCGCCGAGGAGATTACCAGATCATACTGCGCGCCCGCCTCGGTGATGGCGATATAGGTGTCGATGCTGGGGGCTTCGGAATACCGGATGCGCAGGTCGGGGTTGCGCGCCAGATAGGCCCTGATGACCGGCGCAAACAGTTCTGTATCGGCGGTTGCGATGATTTCCAGCGTCATGCGCGCCTGATCATTGCCAAACCATGTGTCGTGATCAATGGTGAAGCTTTCTGCCCACCCTGATGCGGGCAGCATAATCACCAGCGCGGCTGCATTGATCAGCGTGGTAAATCGAGTGTCGCGCATGTGCCGCCCCCGTCTGCGTCGATGATGCTAAAGGTGCCCCCCATCGTGTCTGCCACTTCCTGCACGATGGTCAGCCCCAACCCGGCCCCGACAATGTTTTCGCTGGTGGCACCACGTTGAAACCGCCGGACCAGTTGCGCCGTGGGGGCACCCCCTATTCCCGGGCCATGATCGCGCACGCAGGCCCGATACCCCGCCCCGTGACGTTTCAGACTGACCTCAATATCAGTTTCCGCAGGCGGGTATTTCACGGCATTGTCCAGCAGGTTGCGAAGCGCGGCTTCCAGCAGGACAGAATCCGCGCGGATCGGGCAGGGGTGGTCAGGCAGGGTCAGAACGAAGGTCATGTCGCGCATATCCGCGCTGGTGCGAAAGCGCTCCACAAGTTTGGCCATCAACGAACACAGGTCGATTTCGGTCTGCTCCAGCTGTTCTGAACGATAGAGGATGGTTGCGTGTTCCAGCAATTGCCCCGCAGATCGCGCGCATTCATCTGCAGACCGGATCATCCGCCGGATGCGCTGGCGCTGGGCGTCCTCTTGGGTGCTGCGCAGCAGAAGTTCCCCCTCGCTGCGCAGGGTGGCAAGGGGGGTGCGGATGTGGTGCGCGGCTTCGGCCAGAAAAGTCTCGGTGTGGTGGAAGGCCGCCTTTAGCCGCGCGATAAAGGCATTCAGCGCGCCCACAAGTGGCAGCAATTCGGCAGGCGCGGGCTGGCGCACAGGCCGCAAATCATGTGCGCCCCGCCGCCCGACGGCATTTGCAATGGTGCGGATCGGGCGCAGCATGTTTCCCGCACTGACAAGGCTAAGCGGAATGGACACAAGAAACAGCAATAACCCGAAAACCGCCGCATTCTGGGCCAGTTGCGCAGCAATCCTGCGCTGGCCGTCGCGGGTATGGCCGACAACAACCTGAACCGGCGTCAGTGTGTTGTCGATCATCAGTGCCCGCGACACAGTGGCCAGCCGCAGATCTGCACCGCGGTAAGTGTCATTGTAGAAAACTGGCGTCAGCGCGGGGCTGGACAGCGACAGAACTGGTAAATCCTCGTATCCGCTAAGGGCCGTGTCGTTTACCGAAAACCGATAGAACAGACGTTCCTGCCCGGTTGCCGAAAGCATGGACAAGGTGCTGGGGGGCAGGTCAATACGCACGCCCTGATCCGTTGCGCGCAGGTTGGACGCCATCGACAAGGTTGCCGCACCAAGGATCGCGTCCATTGTCGCCTGTGATGCGCGCTGCGCGGAATACAAAACCGCCAGATACAGCCCCACCGCCAGCGCGGCCGCCAGCACCAGAAGTTGCACCACCAGCCGCTGGCGCAGGGAATGGGGCTGCGGGGCGCGTCCGGCGGTGGGGGCAGGGGGGGCGGGCACAGTCACGCGACCAGCCTGTAGCCGATACCGCGCACTGTCTCTATGCGCGCGCCCGACCCGTCCAGTTTGCGGCGCAATCTGGCAACATAGACTTCGATGGCGTTGTCGCTGACCGCTTCATCGAAGGAAAACAGCCGGTCACATAGCTGGTCCTTCGAGAAAATGCGCCCCGCCCCCGCCAGCAGCACTTCCAGCAGGCGCAATTCCCGGTTGCGCAATGTCCGAACCTCGCCTGCGATGGTAACCGTTGCTTCCATCGGATTGAAGGCCATATCCGCGAAATGCAGCACTGGCGCGGGATTGTGCCCCTGCCTGCGCAACACGGCCCTGCACCGCGCTTTCAGTTCCTCGAAATCGAAGGGTTTGGTGATATAGTCATCCGCCCCCAGATCCAGCGTGCCAACGCGGTCGCTGACTTCGGATCGGGCTGTCATAACGATGATGGGCGTGGCCAATTGCGCGCGCCGCCGCTTCAGAAAGCTGCGCCCGTCACCATCGGGCAAGGTGATGTCCAGCAAGATAAGGTCATATTGCGCAGCCGCCAGACAGGCCTCTGCCTCGGACAGATTGGTGGCATGGTCCACGCCGTGCCCTTCGGAACCAAGCTGGGCAAGAACGGTTTGTGCAAGGTTCTGGTTATCCTCGATCAACAGGAAGCGCACTGTCTTCAGCCCCTTCTTCGCAGGAAAATCCCGGCGTGTCAGCTTGGTGTAAGTTTGATCGGAAATCAAGCTTGCAGCCGCACCAACCTGGAGGGGTGTGTGGCCTCAGAAACCGGGAGGACTACCAATGATTTCGATTACGCGCCGCACCTTGGGTGTCGCGGCAGCCTCTGTGATTGCGCTGGGCGCAGCATTTTCCGCAGCAGCGGATCAAACCCATGACCGTATCCATTTCCTGATCCCCGGCGGCGCCGGCGGCGGGTGGGACGGTGCCGCGCGCGGTGTTGGCGAAGCGCTGACTGCGGCGGGCATTGTTGGCAACGCCAGCTTTGAAAACATGTCTGGCGGTGGGGGCGGGCTGGCCTTCACCTACCTGATCGACAATGCCGCGTCCAACGCGGGCACGCTGATGGTGCAATCCACGCCGCTGATCATTCGTGGGTTGACCGGTGAAATCAGCCAGTCCTTCCGCGACGCTGTGCCGATTGCCGGTGTCTTGGGTGATTTCGCGGCGCTGGTCGTGCCAGGCGACAGCCCGATCGAGACATTCGCCGATTTCCTTGAAGCCTATCAAGCTGATCCTGACGCAGTGGCCACCGGCGGCGGGTCGGTGCCCGGCGGAATGGACCATCTGGTGGCGTCATTGGTGTTGGAAGCTGCAGGGCTGAATGCGGAAGATGTGCAGTATATCCCCTATGACGCGGGTGGCACGGCCATGGCAGGGCTGCTATCGGGCGAAATTCAGGCACTGTCCACCGGCTTTTCCGAAGCGGTCGAAATGGCCGCCGCCGGAGAGGTGCGCATCCTGGGTGTCACCGCATCCGAGCGTCTGGCAGATTTCCCGGATGTGCCGACATTCGCCGAACAGGGCGCGGAGATGGAATTCGTGAACTGGCGCGGCTTCTTCGCGGCCCCCGGATTGCCTGATGATCAGGCCGAGGCCTATGTGGCCGCGCTTCAGGCCATGATGGAAACCCCCGAATGGGAAGCCGTGCGCGCGCGCAATGGCTGGACCAACATCTGGTATGCTGGCGATGATTTCACGACATTCCTGACCAACCAGGAAACGGAAATGCGCCAGATGATGATAGATCTGGGCTTCCTCTGAACACTGCATGGCCCCGGATCATGATCCGGGGCCAGTTTGCTTTACCGACAGGAGAGTAGTATGGCGCTTGATCGCTGGTTGGCTTTGGCCATTCTTGGCCTGTGTCTGGTGTATGGCTATGCCGCATGGTTCACGATGGACGCGAACCTGCCGCGCTTCATGCAGCGCAACCCGGTCTGGCCCAGCACATTCCCCAAGGCATTGGCGGTGATGGGCGCGATTTGCGCGTTCTATATCCTTGTATTCCAGAAACCGATGGACGCGGCGGGCGATGATGATGTCGATTACCGCAAATTCCTGTCCTATAACTGGGGGCAGGCGCTGGTGCTGATTGTGTTGATGCTGGTCTATGCGGTGTGCCTGCGTCCCTTGGGCTTTATCGGGTCTACTGTCGGGTTCCTGATTGCCGGGGCATGGGTCCTTGGCGAACGGCGGGTGCATATCTCGGGCCTTGTCTCGGTGGTGGCCGCAGGCGGGATATGGTGGCTGGTGTCAGACGTGCTTGGCATTTTCCTTCGCCCCCTGCCATTTTTCCTGATGTAAAAAGGACAGTCTGATGCTGGACGGTATTCTTCTGGGCCTGACGACTGCGCTGTCGGTCCAGAACCTGTTTCTGGTCACTATGGGATGCATTATCGGCACATTGATCGGCATGTTGCCGGGGCTGGGGCCGATGTCGATTATAGCAATCATGATCCCTATCGCCATAGGCATAGGGGACCCGGCCAGCGCGTTGATCTTGCTGGCGGGCGTGTATTACGGGGCAATCTTTGGGGGGTCGACCAGTTCTATCCTGATCAACGCGCCGGGTGTGGCGTCAACTGTGGCAACCAGTTTTGACGGCTACCCGATGGCGCGCAAGGGGCTGGCGGGCAAGGCGTTGACCATTGCTGCGATTTCCAGCTTTATCGGTGGTTCGGTCGGTGCCGTGCTGTTGATGATCTTCGCCCCGGCTTTGTCGTCGGTCGCATTGCTGTTCCATTCTGCCGAATATTTCGCCCTGATGGTGCTGGGACTGGCGGCGATTGCTGCCTTTGCGGGCCAAGGCAATGTGGCCAAGGCCGTGTTGATGACCATTCTTGGCCTGATCATGGCAACTGTGGGTGAGGGGGCATTGTTCAACGCCGCGCGTTTCACCATGGGCTTGCCGTCGCTGCAATCGGGTTTTGGGTTCATCACGCTGGCCATGGCCATGTTTGCCCTGCCCGAAGCGCTGTTTCTGGTCATGCATCCGGCGCGTTCGGGCAAAGGGGGCAAGGCTGGCGAAATCGGCAAATTGCGCATCACGCGCCAGGATGCCCGCGACATGGCCCCAGTCGTGGGGCGCCAGTCGATACAGGGGTTCTTTATCGGGGTGCTGCCGGGGGCAGGGGCGACAATCGCATCATTTCTGGGCTACGCGGTCGAACGCAACCTTGCCAGTCCCAAGGACCGCGAACAATTCGGCAAAGGGTCGGTCAAGGGACTGGCCGCCCCGGAGGCTGCGAATAATGCCGCCTGTTCAGGGTCTTTTGTGCCGCTGCTGACATTGGGCATTCCCGGTTCGGGCACCACGGCCATTTTGCTGGGCGCGCTGATTTCGCTGAATGTCACGCCGGGCCCACGCCTGATGACCGACAGCCCGGATATTTTCTGGGCGGTCATCATCTCGATGTATATCGGCAATGTGGTGTTGTTGGTGCTGAACCTGCCGCTGATCCCCTATATTGCAAAATTGCTGGCCGTGCCGCGGCCCTTTTTGATACCGTTCATCTTGTTTTTCACGCTGATGGGCAGCTATATCGGGCAGAACAACCCGACGGAACTGATGATCCTTGTTCTGTTGGGGATTGGGGCGACAGCGCTGCGAATGGCCAATTATCCGCTTGCGCCGCTGCTGATCGGGTTCATTCTGGGGCGGATGATGGAAGATAATTTCAGCCGTGCGATGCAGCTGTATCGTGGCCCGTCATTCCTGTGGGAACGGCCTATGACGGCGGCGTTGCTGCTTCTGGCCCTAATCTTGCTTGTGCTGCCAAGCTGGCGGGCACGGCGCGAGAGGATGCGAAACCTTGACAGTTCGATGGGGGATTGACCGCGCGCGCCTGACCACGATTGTTGCGGCGGGGTGTGGCATAGCGCTGTTTCTGGCGCTTGACCTGCCGCTGCCATTCCTGCTTGGCCCTATGGCGGGCTGTCTGGTCGTCGGTCTGGCCGGGGTCCAGATGCGCGGCATGGGGGGCTTGGGCCACGCAATGCGCACCATTCTGGGCGTGGCGGTGGGGGCGTCGATTACCCCTGAACTGGTGGGGGAATTGCCGCGCATGGCGGCGTCGCTGGCCTTGGTGCCGGTCTACCTGGTGGTTGCGGCTGTGGTCGGGTATCCGCTTTTGCGGCGGGGTTTTGGCTTTGACCACCCGACGGCGTATTACGGGGCCATGCCCGGCGGCTTGCAGGATATGCTGATCTTCGGTGAAGAAGCGGGCGCCAACCCGCGCGCGCTGTCGCTCATCCATGCCACGCGTGTGGCGTTGATTGTCATGCTGGCCCCGCCGCTGCTGTGGGCCTTCTGGGGGGTGGACCTGCAAACCCCGCCGGGGCAGCCAGCGCTTGAAACACCGCATGTGCAACTTGTGCTGATGGCAGTTGCGGGCCTTGGCGGGTGGCAGTTGGCCAAACGCGTGGGGCTGTTTGGCGCGTCCATCCTTGGGCCGATGATTGCAACGGCCATATTGTCCCTTGCGGGGCTGATCACCATGCGCCCCCCCGCCGAGGCAATCTGGATTGCGCAGGTTTTCATCGGGCTGGCGGTGGGCGTGCGGTATTCGGGGCTGAAATGGCGCGAATTGCGCCATGACGTGGCCGCAGGTGCCGCGCTAAGCCTGTATCTGGCTGTGTTGACACTGATTTTCGCTGAAACCGTGTATCTGCTGGGCCTTGCGCCGCAGCTTGAAGCGTTCATGGCATTCGCGCCGGGCGGTCAGGCGGAAATGGCGGTTCTGGCGTTGCTTGCCGGGGCTGATCTGGCCTTTATTGTGACGCATCACATCACAAGGATCGTTCTGGTGATTGTGCTGTCGCCCCTTGTTCTGAAACTGTGGAAAGGAATGCGCCCATGAATGATGTGGCAGATTGGTGGCGCACATCGATCATCGATATGGAACCCGGCCGCATTGCGCTGCGCGGCCACCCTGTTGAAAACCTGATTGGTCAAGTCAGTTTCGCGCAGATGATCTGGCTTATGCTGCGCGGCACATTGCCCGATGAGGCGCAGGCGCGGCTGTTGGAATGCGCCCTTGTCGCGGCAGTGGATCACGGACCGCAAGCCCCGTCCATCGCGGCTGCGCGTATGGCGGTAACCTGTGGATTGCCGCTGAATAATGCGATGGGCAGTGCTGTCAACATGCTGGGTGATGTGCATGGCGGCGCAGGGGAACAATCGGTCGCCCTGTATCACAAGATTGCGGCGGGCATGGCCAGTGGCCAGACGCTGCAGGATGCGACGCGCGCGGGACTGGACGCGTGGCGGGCCGAGTATGGCCGGTTCATTCCGGGGTTTGGCCACCGCTTTCACAAACCTGTCGACCCGCGCGCGCCGGTTTTGCTGGCGCGTGTGGATGAAGCGGCGCAGGGCGGGACAGTGTCCGGCCAGTTCGCACAGATTGCCCGTGCGATAGAAACCGCGTTACATACCGAAAAGGGTAAACCCGTTCCTATGAATATCGACGGGGCAACCGCTGTGATCTATGCCGAACTGGGCTTTGCGGCCCCGTTGGCGCGCGGGTTGTTTTGTTTGTCGCGTTCTGTCGGGATATTGGCGCATTCATGGGAACAGATGCAGCAGGGCGGGCGCAACAAAGGCCCCACCCCGCCAGCGTATCGCTGGACCTTCGACCCTGAAGGTCAGGTGTGAAGCCATAGGAAACGGGCCGTCGGGTCCGCGGCTGCCCGCGCGCGATATCCGCGTGGCCGTCACCACCAGACTGCGCCGTGTTGCAACCGCGCGGCTATGTGCCGGTCAAGCGGCTGTCCAGCAATTCGCCGCGTTTGCTAAGCAAGGGGTAGCCGATCATGGCAAATGACGTGTTCAGGGACTTGAACGCGCGCAGAAGTTCAAGGTGGATTGCGCTTGTTTCGATGGACTCCGCCAATCCTTGACGCAGCCGTTCCAGATGGCGCGATTGCAGGTCGCGCGCGATGGTTCGGACATTTTCCTTTTCTGCAACCAGTTCGCGCGCAAGGCCCACATCTTCGGACATCAACACAGCAATCCCTTGTTGGACATTGCGCAGCACAAGGTCATGAAAATCCCCAAGCTCGCGCCAGCCATCCTTGGAAAAATTCAGGTCCTCCATGGATTTGCGGCGCGCAAGGTCCACGGCTTTGCGCGCGATCATATCAGCGCCGGATTCCAGATTCATGGCGGTCGCCGACAGGTCGAAGGCCCGCGTGCCAATATCATCCCCCCCGTCGCGCTTGCGCACCTTGGACAGGTAAATCCGCACATCCAGTGACCGGCTTTCGACCTGATGCAGGGCGTCTTGCAGTTGCTTTGCCGCCCCCTCGTCAAAGTTTTCGAACAGGGGAAGGACTTGCCGCATCATGGATTCAATGCGGTTTCCCATATCCACAAGTTCGCGCACCGCGCAGGCATAGGCGCGCGCTGGCTGGTCCTGCACTGCGGGATCCAGCGCTGTGCGCGCCATCTCGGGGGGGTGGGGGCCGGATGTGTCGGACACAAGCGCCCGCATCAGGCGCATGATGGGGGTCACCAATGGCAGGCATATGGCCAGCAAGACGGCATTGAACAACAGATGCAGGTGCAACGCCTGCGTTCCGGCATCCGCGCCCAGCAGCTGGACGGGAAACTGACCGCCCGCAATGGCCCACAGGGCCAATGCCGCCCCGCCCCCGCGTAGCGCAAGATTGGCCCAGATAACCCTGCGCACTGCGACATCCGATTTTAGTGTCAGCAACACCGCAATCATGGCCCCGCCCATATTGGCGCCAAGAACCATGGCAAAGGCCGCCACAGGCGGCAAGGCCCCTTGCGCAGCCAAAGTGGCGAATAACAGCACCGCAGCGACACTGGAATGCACCAGCCACGCAAAGGCCGCCGCCAGCAAAAAGGCACTCAGGACATCATTGGCCAGATACAGCATGACACTGCGCGCGCCCGCACTGTCCACCAGTGGCAGGCTGGCCGCGCGGATCAGGTCCAGCGACAGAAACACCAGCGCCAGACCAATCATGATGCGCCCGATCTGGCGCAGGCGTCGGCGCGAACTGCGCAGGAATATCAGCACCCCGCCCAACAGCAAAACCGGCGTGACACCGCCCAGCCGCGAACTCATGACAAGGGCCACCACCGCTGACCCAAGATCGGCCCCCAGCATGATGGCCATGCCCGCCATGCTGCCGATTGTCCCCGCTGAAACGAAACCGGCCATCAGCATGGCTACGGCGGTTGAACTTTGCAGCAGCACCGCTGCGCCTGCCCCGCTTGTGGCCGCCAGAATGCGGTTGGACGTGGACCGCCGCAGCCACAGGCGCAATTGCCCGCCAAACGCACGCTCGAACCCCGTCCGGACCAGTCGCACAGCCCAGATCAGCAGCGCCGCCGCGCCCGCCATGTTCAGGATAAAAAGAAGGGGCGATGTTTCCATGATGTCCCGCAGAAAGATAAGGCACTTACCTTGATCCGCGTCGGTCCGGAAGTCAAACAGCGCGTGGCCTGTCCGGCGGTCCTGTGGGGAGGGGGCGGGGGGGCGGGGGCGTTGCGCGCCCCGCGCATGACACGGTGCGCGCCGCCGCGCGCGAAGCTGCGGCGAATTTGGCCCGCACATCGGATCTGGCCGAACGTGGCGTGTCCACCAGCACAGCGCTTGATGCGGCCCGCACAACAGCCGAAGAAGCCGCCCTTGCGATACAACGCGCCGAGGCCACGCTTGCCCGTTTTGCGGCCGGTCAGATTGATGACCAGCCAGATGTGGTTGTCGCTGCCCGCAACGTGGCCGCCGCCGAAGCGGACGTGGCCCGCGCGCAAATGGATCTGGGCCGCGCCGAAGTGCGCGCCCCCATTGACGGAACGATCCTGGACATCCACGCCACACCGGGACAACGCCCGCCCGCCGAAGGCATCATGGAAATGGGTGATACCGACGTCATGATGGCCGAGGTTGAAATCTGGCAAGACAGGATCGCGGCGGTTGCCACGGGCCAGCCGGTGGACCTGGCCGCGCCCGCGCTGGGCGGTTCCCTGCGCGGCATTGTGCAAGGCATCGGGTTGACCGTGGGGCGGCAAGGTCTGATTTCTGACGATGCAGCCGCCAATTCCGATGCGCGGGTGATCAGGGTTCTGGTCGCGCTTGATGCGGCCTCATCCCTGGTTGCTGCGCGCTATGTCGGGCTGGAAGCGGTGGCCCGGATCGACACTGGCGCCGCTGCGCGGGCCATGCCATGAACCGCCTACTGCAATGGATGTTTGGCCGCCTGCCAATTGGCTGGCTGCAACTGACGCATAAGCGGGGCCGCTTCATGGCGGCCCTCAG
>NZ_JBQTCF010000017.1:0-85195 GCF_052379845.1 Roseinatronobacter sp. NSM
AAGCATGTCGCGCAAAAGTGGGACCCGGTTTTGCGCAAAAAGACACGCGACACCATAAGGTTAGCGTGGGTCGCGTGACTGCGAATGAACGCGACACGCGCTAGATATCAGTGTTAAAACATAAGTCACAACACACCACAAAGGGGCCAAAGCCCCCTGGCAGGACCGTATTTCAATCTGGCCCAAATATCCGCAGGGGGTGAATTGGGCCGCCCGGCCCAAGAGGGGGGCAGCCGCCCCCCTGCCATCCCCTCACCCGCGCCCCCGGTCCTTGTGACGCGCCAACGCCACCAATGCCTGACCATAGGCCAGACCACCATCATTCGCGGGGGTCGCGCCATGGACCATCACGCGCGTATCATGCAGCGCGTCCATGGTGTAGCCCAGCAAAACCACATTCTGGAAACAGCCCCCCGACAACACCACCGCGTCTGCAACACCTGCGCGCACCACCGCAGCCGCCCTGTCGGCAAATGCCTGTGCCAGCCCCGCATGAAACCGCGCCGCAATCACCTCATGCGCCACCCCTTGCCCTAAATCCTGCACCAGTGCCTCGAATAATGGCCCAACCCCGATAGCTGGCCCATCCCCCATGGGATAGGGGCGCACCTGCTTGCGGGGCACTTGTCCGGCCAGCGCCTCCAGCGCCATGGCGGCCTGCCCCTCAAAACTCTGGTGGATGGCGGACAGGCCCAGCATGGCGGCCACTGCGTCAAACAACCGCCCCGCTGAACTTGACAGCGGCGCATTCAGGCCCGCCGCCACGGCCTGACGCAGCATCCCGCGCGGCTGGTCGGCAAACATCCGGTCGGCAACCCCGCCCAACCCCGCCGCATCCAGCCGCACCAGCGCGTTGCGCCATGGTGCGCGCCCTGCCGCATCGCCCCCCGGCAGCGGCGCAGGCGCCAGCCAGGCCAGCCGGTCAAACCCCGCATAATCGCCCAACAGCAGCTCTCCGCCCCAGATCGTGCCATCCAGCCCCAGACCCAGACCGTCCAGCACGATGGCCGCAACCCGTGGCCCGTCCAGCGGCCACATATTATCCCCCAGACAGGCTGCCATATGGGCGTGGTGGTGCTGGACGCCCTGCACCGGCAGCCCCATGGCGCGTCCGTGCTGCGTGGCGCGAAACCCCTCATGAAGGTCCACGGCCACCATGGTGGGGATATGGTCGAACAAATCCGCGTAATCGGCCAGCGCGCGCCGGGTTTCCGACCAGCTTTGCGCATCATCCAGATCGCCCAGATGGTGGGACAACAGCGCCTCGTTGCCGCGCGTCAGGCAAAACGCGCCCTTCATCTGCCCGCCCATGGCCAACACTTGCGGGCCTGCATCGAACCCCGGCGGCAGACGCAGCGTGGCAGGGGCGCGCCCGCGCGCATGGCGCAACACCATTGGCCCGAAGGGCGTCACGCGTTCCACGGAATCATCCAGCCTGCGCGCGATGTCGCGGTCATGCATCACAAACGCATCGGCAAAACCCGCAAGCGCGTCGCGCGCGATTGCATTGCAAATCACCTGCGGTTCCCCCGACCGGTTGCCCGAGGTCATGACCAATGGCCCCCCGAATGTATCAAGCAGCAAATGATGCAGCGGGGTATAGGGCAGCATCCACCCAAGGCAGGCTTGTCCGGGGGCAACTGCAGGGGCCAGCGCGCCCGCATCGGGCCTGCGCGCCAGCAACAAGATGGGGGCCGCCGCATCGCGCAGGCGGGCTCTCTCTTGCGCAGTGACATGGCAGTGCTGCGCGATCATCTTCATCTGCCCCATCAGCGCAAAGGGTTTGTCCGGCCGGTGCTTGCGCGCGCGCAACAGCGCCACTGCCCTTTCTGACCGCGCATCACAGGCCAGATGAAACCCGCCCAACCCTTTGATCGCCAGAATTTCCCCCGCGCGCAGCGCCTGCGCAGCCAGCGCTATCGCGTCGCCTGCCATTTCGCTGCCCGCGCGTTCAAACCACAGGCGCGGCCCGCAAGCGGGGCAGGCAATGGGCTGGGCATGAAAGCGGCGGTCGGACGGGTCGCCATATTCGCCCGCGCACTCTGCGCAAAACACGAAAGCGGCCATGGTGGTCTGGCCCCGGTCATAGGGCAAGGACTGCAAAATCGAAAAACGTGGTCCGCAATGGGTGCAATTGGCGAATGCATATCCAAAACGGCGCGCGGCCGGGTCACGGATTTCGGCCAGACAGGCAGGGCACGTGGCCGCATCCGGGGTCACACGGGTGCGCGCCGCCCCGCCGGTGCTGGCGATGATCTCGAATTCAGGCGGAAGATCATCAGCATCCAGCGCCGACACCTCCAGCGCATCGATCCGCGCAAGGGGGGGAAGATCCGTGCGCAACGCCTGCACAAACTGCGGCAACTGCGCGCCTGCAGCGTCAATCAGCACCCCTTCGGCGTCATTGCGCACGCGCCCGCGCAACCCCAGCCGCCGCGCCAATGTCCACACAAAGGGGCGAAACCCGACCCCCTGAACCTGCCCGCGCACCCGTATCCGTGCCTGTGTCATGCCCTGTCCTTCATCCTGGCCCGCCTGCGCGCAATTCAACGCTTCAGGACGGGCCAAGGGGCCATGGCCCCTTCAAAAAAATGGCTTGTGCGCAGCACGCTACAAGGTCACGTCAGGTCACGCGCTAGCGCGCGTCGCGTTCATTCGCATTCACGCGACCCACTCTAACCTTGTGGTGTCGCACGTCTTTTTGCGCAAAACCGGTTCCCACTTTTGCGCGACATGCTCTAATGAACTGTGCACACCATGCACGGGTCGAAACTGCGCACGATATGCTGCACTGACAAGGGGGTTTGCTCGTCGTTTCGCACAGGCGCGCCCACAAGCGCCGCTTCCAGCGGGCCGGGGGTGCCTTGCGCATCGCGGGGGCTGAAATTCCATGTTGTGGGCGCAATGATCTGATAGCTTGCAATGCGCCCCCCGTCCATGCGCACCCAATGCCCCAGCGCGCCGCGCGCCGCTTCCACCAGCCCCGCCCCCTGCCCCGATGGCGGCAGATCGCCTTGTTCCATGAACACCGCTTTCGGGTCGATCGCGTGGGCAAGCGCTTCCATCAGCAGCTGGATGCGCGCAATCTCCAGCAGCCGCGCGCCTACGCGCGCCAGCACCCCCCCGCCCTGCCCGGCCAGATCCAGCGCCAGCGGGTGGCCATCCATGACCTGCCGCGCCAGCGCGCCGCATTCCATGGGCGCGCGGTTCAGGCGCGGGGCCTTGCACCAGCTATAGGCAGTGTCGCGCATGTCCTCGTCAGGTTCGGTCATGCCGCGTTGCGGGTGCGCAGCATGGCCCAGCATCCAGGCATGGCTGATATCTTCCACAAGCCCGTCCAGCGCCAGCGGGGCGCGCGTGCCATTGTCCCAGATGCCGGGGGCAAATGCGTGGCCCTGTGCCTGCGCATAGGCCCCGAAGCTTAAATACCGGCCTGCACCCTGCCCCAACTGCGCCAGCCCTTCGCTGGCGGCGACGCGCGCAAACACCCCCGCATCCCCGCGCGTCCACCCCAGCAGCGCGTCTTGCGTGTTCAGCGCAACCACATCTTCCAGCGCTGCGCCGAACAGATCGGTTTCCAGAAACCGGCGGAACCCGCGCAAACTGGCCAGAATACGTTGTTTTTCGGCAGCTGTCGGGGTGCGGGTCACCCCGCCGGGCTGGATGGCCAGCGTATGGGGCCATTTCCCCGCCATCAGCCCCAGAATATGCATCAGCCTGGCGCGCGCCTGCACTGCGGCGCGCGCCCCCGACCCTTCCATGGCCGAAAACCGGGCCACAACCTGCTCATGCCAGGGACGCGCGCCATAGGCGGGGCGGGCAAAATCGGGCATGAAAAACAGGTAGAAATGCGTCAGATGATCGCTGATATTTTCCACGGCATGGATCAGCGCGGCCATATTCGCGCCCTGCGGCGTGGGCGCCAGCCCCATGGCTGCGCCCAGCGCGCGCGCGGCCGCCGCCGACTGGCTGATGGAACATATCCCGCAGATGCGCGGTGTGATGGTCAGCGCGTCGCGCGGGTCGCGCCCTTCCAGCATGCGTTCAAACCCGCGATACAGCGGCGCATTCACCCGCGCGCTGCGCACATGGCCGCTGCTGATGTCCAGATGCACTTCCAGATCGCCCTCGACACGGTTGAAGGGGCCGACCACCAGCCGGGTTTGCGTCATGGGCGTGGCCGCTTGTTGCGCAAACTGGGCGGCACGGCCACGCGGTCGGACAGGGCGTTTGTGGCAATGCGGTCCGGCGTTGCGGCCTTGGACAGGGACGCCAGCGCCATGAACCACGCCTTGGGCATATCGGTTGGCAGGCCCACGGGAATTCCCGCGATCTTCGGGGTCTGGGTGAAGGCGTGGCGCGGATCCTCAAATTCGGGGGCCGTGCAGTTGATGCACGGATACCCCCCCGAGGTGCACGACCCCGCCCCGTTCCATGGCCGGATATTGCAATCCCCCACCGCTTGCGTGCCGATACAACCCAGATGTTCCATCATGCAGCCCCTGTCTGACAGGGCGCGCGCACTGGCCTTGTATTCATAAAACTCATTGCGTGAACAACCATGATGCACCAGATGATCGGCAAAGAAGCGCGGGCGGGCGTAGCCGTCCAGCCCGTCATGGTCCAGCGTGTCCGCAGCCAGCAGCATCAGCGTTTCCAGCACCCAGCCCGGATGGGTGGGGCAGCCTGCGATATTGATGACCGGCAGGCCCGTCCTGTCGCGGAACTCATGCGCCAGCACCCCGCCTGAATGGCTGCCGTCATACTGCAGGCCCACCGCATCGGACGGGTTGCCCCCTGCCGCCGTCATGCCCCCGAATGCCGCGCAACTGCCCACTGCCACCACATGGCGCGCCAGCGGTGCCAGTGCCAGAACCCAGTGCAGCATGGATTGCCCGGTGCCCGTCAGCATCTGGTAGCGGCCTGTTCCCCGTGGCCCGCGCGCTATTGCGCCTTCGACACATAGCAGGTCCAACGCCACGCGACCGGCAAGAATGTCGTCCAGAAGCGCGCGCACATCCGCGCCGGTCTGCACACTGAAGGCGGGGTGCCACAACAGGCGAATGCCTGCCCCCTCCAGTGCGTCGAACACATCAGGGTCTTCGGCACACAGCAGCGACATGGTGCACCCGCCGCACCCTGACGCCTGCAACCATAACAAATTCACGCCTGCCCCCTGTCTTGTCCTGCCCCGTGCCCGGCCAATGGAAGTTCCAGCTGGAAACACGCCCCCCTAAGCGTGTCTGGGCACAGCCGCAGATGCCCGCCATGTTCCTGCGCGATCTTGTGGCTGATGGACAGCCCCAGCCCCGTGCCCTGCCCCACGGGTTTGGTGGTGAAAAACGGGTCGAAAATGGCCGCCTGCGCATCTGGCGCGATGCCGGGGCCATTGTCATGCACCTGCAAGATGGCCCTGTCGCCTGCAATCATATGGGTCAGCGTAACCTGTCCATCCGCCTGCCCGTCCAGCGCATCAAGCGCGTTTTGCACAAGGTTCATGACAACTTGCTGAATATGGCCCGCGCGCCCGCGCACCATCACGCTGCTCAGGCCCTTGTGGTCCAGCCGCGCCGCGCCCGCGCGCCCGCGCAGCACCCAGTTTGCCGCCACGCGCGCCACTTCGGCCAGATCGAAATCGGCCACATCGCCCGTTCCATCGGCAGACAGGCGGCGCAGGTCGGCCACGATGTCGCGCACCCGTTCGGCCCCGTCGCGCGCGCCGCGCACTGCGTCGCGCAGGTTGCGCAATTCGCGGTCAAGGCGCAGGTCTTCGCGCAGGGCAATCAGTTCGGCGCGGCTGGCACCGTCACTGACACGGTCAAAATAGGTTTCAAACTTCGTGGCATAGCGTTCCAGCGCATGGGCATTGGCATAGACAAAGCTGATGGGGTTGTTCAACTCATGGGCCACACCCGCCAGCAACCGCCCCAACGATGCCAGCTTTTCATTGCGCACCAACTGGCCTTGCGCGGCCTTCAGCGCGCTGTGGCTTTCCTCCAGCGCCTTGTAGGCGTGGCGCAATTCCCCCACGGACCGCCCCGTAAGCACAAACCCCGCCACACGCCCGCGATCATCGCGCCGCGGCGCCACCACCACTTCAAAGGGCATGGGTGCGGGATGGGCGGGCAGCTGCAATTCCACCGTCACGGCGCGGCGGGCGCTGCGGCATTCCTCCAGCGCGGTGCGGGCGGCGGGCTGGCTGTCATCGGCAAACAGCGCATCCACCCTGCGCCCGATCAGCGCCGCCGCCGGTTGGCCCAGCCGCGCGGCCAGCGACGCAGACACCTGTTCCACCTGCCCTGTGCGCGCGGCAACCACCAGAATGTCAGACACGGACGCCAGCACCGAATCCAGAAACCCGCGCATGGATTGCAGTTCGATATTCTGCGATTCCAGCCGTTCCTGATAGCTGACAAGTTCGGCATAGGTGCGGTCCATGGCTGAAATGACATCCACCCATGCATCGTCACTGACCCCGCCTACGGCATCTGCGGGGGGGTGTGTCGGCGGGGATGACAGGTCATATGTCGGGTCCATATCTGCAGTTTAGACCATTCTGCGCAGCTGCGCCATATTGGCGTTGGGGCCATTTCCGCGCTTGCCCCGTGCCGCGCGCCATGCCAGCCTTGCGCGGCCAGAAAGGACATCGACCCATGCAACGCATTACAATCACGCTGCCCGATACGCTATGCGCCGAGCTTGATAGCTTCGTGGCCACGCGGCGCTATGACAACCGGTCCGAGGCCGTGCGCGACCTGCTGCGCGCGGGCTTGCGCGACAGCGCCCAAAGCCCCGAAACCAGTCAGGCCATGGGCGTGCTGTCCTATGTCTACGGCCATGACACGCGCGATTTGTCGCGCCGGTTGATGCATCATCACCATGACCACCACGCGCTTGGCGTGACGACAAACCATGTGCATCTGGACCATGACACCTGTCTGGAAACCGCCATCCTGCGCGGGCCGGTGGCCGCGCTGCGTGCCTATGCGGACGGGGTTCTGGGCCAGCGGGGCGTCATGCATGGCAACCTGTTCCTGATCCCCATCGAGGCCCACCACCACACCCATGACCACGGCACAGGACCGCAAAGCCCGCATGAACACCTGCATGTCAAGGACAGCTTCTAGAGTATCATGTCGCGCAAAACTGGGAACCGGTTTTGCGCTTCTCGAATCTGCGAAATCAATAAGTTAGAGTGTGTGGCGTGAATGCGAATGAACGCGATACGCTGAAAGGTTGGGGCGCGTTCATGCGGCGCGCACAAACCCTTCGGTCTCGCGTGTTTATGTGCGACCCCTGGTGCCATTTTCGCGCAACAGCTTCTAGCCCAGCGCCAAAGCGGCAATGATTGCGCTGAAATCATCAGCTTTCAATGATGCGCCCCCGACCAATGCCCCGTCAACATTGGGAATTGCAAATATTTCTGCGGCGTTGGCGGGTTTGACCGACCCGCCGTAAAGCAGCGAAATTGCAGCATCGGGCAGGTGGTCGCGCAAACTGTCATGAACCTGCGCAATCTGGTCGCGTGTGGGCGTGCGCCCGGTGCCTATGGCCCAGACAGGTTCATAGGCCACCACAGTATTGCTGGCCTGTGCATTTTCAGGCAAGGACTCCAGAAGCTGTTGGGTCACTACGTCCAGGGTTTTGCCCGCGTCGCGTTCGGCTTCGGTTTCGCCCACACAGATGATGGCAACCAGCCCCGCCGACTGCACCGCAGCGGCCTTCTGCGCAACAATCGCGGAGGATTCGCCATGGTCGGCGCGCCGTTCCGAGTGCCCGACAATCACATAGCGGGCACCGGCATCGGCCAGCATGGCCGCCGAAATATCGCCCGTATGCGCCCCGGCGGGTTTTGCATGGCAATCCTGCCCCCCGACCCGGACACTGCTGCCCACAAGCGCCGCCGCCATTGCCCCCACAAGCGTTGCGGGCGGGCACAGCACAATGTCCACAGGGGGGGTTACAAACGCGGATGCAAGTTTTCGCGCCTCTTGCAGATCTGCGCGAAACCCGTTCATCTTCCAGTTGCCAGCAGCCAGTTTGCGCGGTGTGTTCATACCATTCCCTTTCGACTTTGCGTCAGGGATAGCTTCTATCTGCGCCTGATGCAATCAGCCGCTGCGCGCTGCATTCAGGCGTTGCGTCAATGTGTCCACATCATCAAACTTGATCGACTCGCCGCACCCGCATGCATCTGTGACATTGGGGTTGCGAAACCGGAAGGTGCTTTCGATCAGGCTGGTTTCATAATCTATTTCCGTGCCAAACAGGAACATCTGCGCCATGGGCGCAATAATGACGCGGGCGCCGTCCTGTTCGATCACTTCTTCATTGTCGTGCAGGTCCTGCGCGGCTTCCATAGTGTATTCCATCCCCGCGCACCCGCCTTTCTTGACGCCCACGCGCAGGCCCTTGGCCCCTTCGCGGTCCATCAGGCGGCATATTTGACGCACGGCCGCAGGCGTCAGCGTCACAGGGGGTTTACCGGGTAGTCCAAACATCAGGTCTTATCCTTGCATTTCAGGGCGCGCCAACACACGGGCCGGATTGCCCGCAACTGTCACGCCTGCGGCAACATCGCGTGTAACCACAGCGCCAGCCCCAATGACCGCGCCATCGCCCACTGTCACACCGGGCAGAATGATCGCGCCGCCACCGATCCAGACATCGGCGCCGATGATTATCGGCCTGCCCCATTCATCGCCGCGCGCGCGCGATGCCGCATCGCGCGGGTGATCCGCCGTCAGGATTTGCACATTCGGCCCGATCTGCGTGCGCGCGCCGATATGCACCTTGCACACATCCAGAATCACGCAGTTGAAATTCACAAAGCAGCCCGGCGAGAAATGAATATTCACACCGTAATCCACCAGAAACGGCGGCCTGATCACAGCCCCGTTCCATTCGCCCAGAAGCGCCGTCATCAACCCCGCGCGTTCCCCGTCGCCCATGATCGTCTGGTTATAGTCGCGCATCAGCGCCTGCGCCCGCTGGCGCAATGCCTTCAGTTCAGGGCAGGCCGGGTCATAGGGCGCGCCCGCCAGCATCTTGTCGCGTTCGGACAAGGCGGCATCCATCACATGAACCCCAGTTCCAGCCGCGCCTCATCGGACATCATGTCCATGCCCCATTGCGGGTCAAAGGTCATCTCCACATTGACCGATTGAACGCCGGGCACCGCACTGATGGCGTCGTGAACCCAGCCGGGCATTTCACCCGCCACCGGACAGCCCGGCGCCGTCAGTGTCATGATGACATCCACCTCGCCCGCATCGGAAATGGTGATGGTGTAAATCAGCCCCAGATCAAAAATATTGACCGGAATTTCGGGATCATAGACCGTTTTGCAGGCATCCACGACTGTGTCATACAGCGCATGCTCCGTGCTGGAGGGTTTGATCAGCAGATCGCCTTGATTTTGTTCTGTGCTCATGCCCAGCGCCTTCCTGACTGGCGGTCATTGCCGCAATACCTGACCAGATATATAAGATAACTTGCCAATCCGTCCAGTGCCGATGCGCATCTGTTACAGGACGTAGCGGCTCAGGTCTGCAGAACGCGCCAGATCACCAATATTCGTTTCCACAAAATCGGCATCCACTGTCACCGCCTGCCCTGCCCTGTCGGGCGCGTGAAAGGACAGTTCTTCAAACACGCGCTCCATCACAGTATACAGCCTGCGCGCCCCGATATTTTCCACCGAATGGTTCACATCTGCGGCAATCTTGGCCAAAGCGGCAATTCCGTCAGGGGTAAATGTAACCTCGACCGCCTCGGTCGCCATAAGGGCTGTGTATTGCAATGTCAGGGCATTGTCGGTTTCCGTCAGAATGCGCACGAAATCCTGTTCGGTCAGCGCCCGCAACTCCACCCGGATGGGCAACCGCCCCTGCAATTCCGGCAACAGATCGGACGGTTTGGCAATATGGAACGCGCCAGAGGCAATGAACAGGATGTGGTCGGTCTTGACCGGCCCGTGTTTGGTGGACACAGTTGTGCCCTCGATCAGCGGCAGCAGATCACGCTGCACCCCTTCGCGGCTGACATCACCCCCGCGCATATCGGCGCGCGCGCAAACCTTGTCAATCTCGTCCAGAAAGACAATGCCGTTTTGCTCCACCGCGTCCAGTGCGGCGCGCGTCACGGCGTCATCGTCCAGCAGTTTGTCGGCCTCCTCGGCCACCAGTAGATCGTGGCTTTCGGACACAGTCACCTTCTTGCGGGTGGTCCGCCCGCCAAGCGCCTTGCCAAACAGATCACCCAAATTCATCATCTGCCCGCCAGGCTGGCCGGGAATGTCGAACATCGCCCCCATCGGGTTTGACGTGTCGGCCAGTTCCACGTCAATTTCGGTATCGTCCAACTCTCCGGCCAACAGCTTGCGGCGGAACATCTCGCGGGTGGCCTCGCGGGCATCCTTGCCAGCGATGGCTTCAATCACGCGATCCTCGGCGGCCTTGTGGGCGCGCGCCTTCACGGCCTCGCGCATATGCTCGCGCGTCATGGCAAGGGCGGCATCCACCAGATCGCGGATAATCTGTTCCACATCGCGGCCCACATAGCCCACTTCGGTAAATTTCGTGGCTTCCACCTTGATGAAGGGCGCGCGCGCCAGCTTGGCCAGACGGCGGCTGATTTCGGTCTTGCCCACACCTGTGGGGCCGATCATCAGAATGTTCTTGGGATACACCTCATCGCGCAGGTCCGCCGCCAGTTGCTTGCGCCGCCAACGGTTGCGCAGCGCCACCGCAACCGCGCGTTTCGCATCCTTCTGGCCGATGATGAAACGGTCCAGTTCGCTGACAATTTCGCGCGGGGTCAGGTCAGTCATGGTGTGATCTTCTCCACCGTCAGGTTGCCATTGGTATAAACACAAATATCGGCGGCAATCGCCATCGCGCGGCGCGCCACGTCCTCCGCAGGCAGGTCCGTTTCCATCAGCCCGCGCGCGGCCGCCAAGGCAAAATTCCCGCCAGACCCGATGGCGGCCACATCATATTCAGGCTCCAGCACATCGCCCGCGCCGGTAATCACGAACAAATCGCGCCCGTCGGTGACAATCAGCATCGCTTCCAGCTTTTGCAAATACTTGTCGGTGCGCCAGTCCTTGGCCAGTTCCACAGACGCGCGCGCCAATTGTCCGGGCGTGGCTTCCAGCTTCACTTCCAGCCGCTCCAGCAGGGTAAACGCATCTGCAGTCGACCCCGCGAACCCCGCCACCACCGGATAGCCGCCGGGCGTCAACCGCCGCACCTTGCGCGCGCTGCCCTTGATGACCGTCTGGCCCAGCGACACCTGACCATCGCCCGCAACCACCACTTCGCCACCGCGTCGCACGGCAATGATGGTGGTTCCATGCCAGCCGGGAAAATCGCTCATCGCGCCCTCTTCATCTTGCCAAAAATACTCTTGCCGAAGGCATTGAAAAAAGGGCGCCGGCACGGCGCCCCCTTCATGTGGCAGGGTCAGATCTCACCGCTGATCCAGCTTTGCAGCGCAGATTTGGGCGCGGCACCCACCTTGTTGGAGACAACCTGACCATCCTTGAACAGGAACAATGCGGGAATGCCGCGAATGCCCATCTGTGCAGCGGTGCCGGGGTTTTCATCGACATTGACCTTGGCAATCTTCACACGGCCCGCATATTCGGCGGACAATTCTTCCAGCGCCGGGCCGATCTGCTTGCACGGGCCGCACCATTCAGCCCAGAAATCAACAACAACGGGAATATCGGACTGGCGCACTTCGGCGTCAAAGGTGGCATCGGTTACGGAAACTGTGGGCATCGGCCCCTCCAGGGTTTTGGTTTCGATTGTGCCCTAGTTATGCCCCCGCGCGCGGGGTTTCAAGCGCTGCGCGGTCAAGTGCGGCAACAACCCTGTCCGCAGGCAACCACATCAACTGCGCGGTGGCGGTCCACAACAGCCCCGTGCGGATGGTCCGGCCCGGAAAAACCTGTTGCAGGGCATGGGCATAGGCCCCCATCTGGCGCAGCAGCCCTTCGGGGACCTCAGCGAGGGATTTCGGGACAACAGCGTTTGATTTGTAATCCACCGCCAGCACTTCATCCGCCGACACCACCAGCCGGTCGATGAGTCCGGCCAGTGGACGGTCAAACAGGGTGGCCGATATTTCAACCTCGGGCAGGCTGTCGGGGCCGAACAGGGGCGCCAGCGCAGGCGCGGTCAAAACCCTGCGGGTTTCCGCCAGCAGCGCGGGCAGGTCGGCGGGGGCCCCTGCGGCGGTGCTGGCCAGCAGATCAGCGGCGCGCAAGGGCCAGTCCGCTTCAGGCCAAAGCGGCAGATGTTCCAGCAACAAATGCAGCTGTTGGCCGCGCAGCAATGCTGCCTCCTCATCAAGGCCCGCATCACCCGGCAGCGCCTTGGCCCCGCCCAACCGCGAGGGCGACAAGGGCCGCGCCGCCTGCACCGGCGCCTCGGGGGCGGCCCAGAAGCAGTCTGGCGCGGGGGGCAGCGTGTCTGTTGCAAATGCGCCCGCATCAGGCGCGCCCCCGTCCGGCCAATCCTGATGTTGGTGGCGCAGCCCCCGCCCTGTGGGCATGTCACATGCCGCAGCCCCGGCCTGCGCCACCCCCTGCGCGACCAGATTATGCCAGCAATTCTGGCGTTTGGTGGTGCCTGCGCCCGCCACGATCAGCCAGCTTTCCGCCCGCGTCATGGCCACATACAGCAGGCGTGCATCTTCCTGCGCGCGGGCATCGGCCAGCGTGTCCAAGGCCACCTGCATGGCGGCGGGGGTTTCCCCCTTGCCCCCCCGCCACGCCACAGTTTCCGCCACGGGAAATATCTGGCGGCGTTCAGGCGGGGCATAATCTGCGGTATCTGGCAAAATGACGACAGGCGCTTCCAGCCCCTTGGCCCCGTGCACTGTCATGACGCGCAACCGCGCGCCTGCGCTGTCCAATTCGCGTTTTATCTGCACATCGCCATGTTCCAGCCATGACAAAAACCCCGTCAGGCTGGGCGTTTCAAGCTGCTCATAGGCCAGCGCCTGTGACAAAAACGCGTCAATGCCATCCTCGGCTTCCGGTCCCAGACGTGCCAGCAACCGGCGGCGGCCATCATGGCGCGTCAACATGCGTTCCACCAGATCGAACGGGCGCAGGAAATCCGTCTGTGTGCGCAAGTCATTGAGGATAGTCAAAGTGTCCCCATCGCCCTGATCGCGCAGGCATGTCCATAAAAACGCGCCTTCGCGCCCTTGCGCCAGCCGGAACAGCGCATCTTCCGACCACCCGAATAGCGGCGAGCGCAGGCAGGCCGCCAGCGACAGGTCATCTTCGGGCGTGGCCAGAAAGGACAACAGCGCCGTCAGATCGCGCACCGCCATTTCCCCGCCCAGACGCAACCTGTCCGCGCCTGCCATTTCCAGCCCGGCCGCCTTGCACGCGCTGATGATTTCATGAAACAGCGGCCCGCGGCGGCGCACCAGTATCAGCACATCCCCTTCGGTCATGGCGCGCGCCCCCCCCTTGACGGGTATGGGCGTGCGCTGGTCGATCATGCGGCGCAATTCGGCCGCGATCGTGCGCGCAAGCTGGCGGGTGTGGTGTTCCTCGGCCATGATATCAACGGGGTCATACCAATGCGGGTCGTCGCGCTTGTCGGGTTTTTCGATCACCGGCCACAGATCCACCCGCCCCGGCATCTTGTCAAAGAAGGCAACATGATCGGGCACGCCGCCAAGGCCCTGATCATGGGGGGGCCGAAACGTCTGGTCCACGCTGCGCAACACGGCATCAGATGACCGGAAACTATGCGCCAGAAGCGCTTCATTCAGCTGCACATCGACGGCGGCCAGCCGGTCGCGGAATTGCCGTTGCATCTGGTCAAAGACCTGCAAATCCGCGCCCTGAAACGAATAGATGGACTGTTTCTTGTCGCCCACCACAAACAACGTGCGCGACCCGTCGCGCGCGCCCAGGCCTGCGGTGAATTCCTGCGCAAGCTGTTCGATCACGCGCCATTGGCCGGGGCTGGTGTCCTGTGCTTCATCCACCAGAATATGGTCGACCCCGCCATCCAGCTTGAACAACACCCATTGCGCCACCGAAGGGTCGGTCAGCAACTGGCCAGTGCGGGTGATCAGGTCATCGAAATCCAGCCAGCCGCGCGCGGCCTTGGCCTGCGCATAGGCGGGCAGGAAGGCGCGCGCGAAACGGTGCAGCGCCAGACTGCGGGTCAGGCAGGCCAGCGCAATGCGGCGCGCGCGCGCGGTTTCCACCCGCGCCATAAGATCATTCAGCGGATCAATCAGCGCGCCAAGCGCGGCTTGCGTGGCCTTGGTGGGAAAACTGCCAATCTTGGCGGTGAAGGGCTCCTTGGCAGTTGGCCCTGTCAGGAACACCCCTTCCAATAGGGGCAATACGCCAATATCGCCGTCTTCCAGACGGAATGCGCGCAGCCGGGCTGCGGCTTTCTGGTCGGTCTTGCTGCCTGCCTCCAGCCGGGGCAGAAGCTGCGCCAGCAAATCCGCCTCAGAGCCCAAAAACACATCGCGGTGCAACAGGGCCGTGTCATAGCCTGCGGGCAGATCGAACGCGGCGCGCAAGGCGGCGTCGGGCACATCGCCCGTAAAGGCAGGGGCATTGGCGCAGATTTCCATCAACAGCGCGTCAATTTCCGCCCCTGTGAACACGGCTGCCAGATCGGCAAACACCCCCTGATGGCGCGGTGTTTCCGCCAGCCTGTCCAGCACCTCGGCGCGCAGGGCATGCGCTGATCGGTCGTCCATTTCTGAAAACGCAGGCGACAGGCCCGCTTCCAGCGGAAACCGGCGCAGCAGGGACGCACAAAAGGAATGGATCGTCTGGATCTTCAGCCCGCCCGGTGCCTCGATCGCGCGGGCGAACAGGCGGCGGGCCTGTGCCAATGCCTCCGCGCTGGCGGCCACTTCGCCAATCTTGTGCAATTCCGCCGACAAGGCGGCATCTGGCAACATGGCCCATTTGCCCAACAAATCGAACAGGCGGTTCTGCATCTCGCTGGCGGCGGCTTTTGTATAGGTCAGGCACAAAATGCGCTGCGGGGACACACCGCGCAGCAACAACCGCGCCACGCGGTCCGTCAGAACCTTGGTTTTGCCCGACCCCGCATTTGCCGACAGCCATGTAGACGCCACAGGGTCGGACGCACGGTTCTGCGAAAGCGTGGCATCGTCAAAACTCATGTCAAACTGTCCTTTTCGGGCCGTCCCACAGGCAGCACAAGGGGCGTGTCCTGCATGCTCCATTCGCCGTAGCGTGACAGATGGTCATAATCCGACTGTTCGCGTTCCATGAACAGCATACGGCGCGCGGCAAAACCCTGATCGGGTGCCATATAGGCGCGAACCAGCGCCTCGAATTCCGTCAGGGTGGTGGCGTTCAGCGCCTCGGTCACATCCATCTCCTCGCGTTTGGGGGTTGCGCCAAGGCCCAGATAGGTGATGCGCGCCACCGGCAGGGGGCCAGCGTCGGGGAATGCGCCTGCTTCGACCATGACGGCCTGAAGCAGAAGCTGCTTGTCAAACAACACCTGCTGGGCCTGCGTGGGCGGTGTGCCGGTCTTATAGTCGATGACATGCGCCCGCCCGTCAGGCCACAGGTCAATCCTGTCGGGTTTCGCAGTCAGGGTGAAACCCGCCTGCGGCAACGCCATGGCCCCCTTGCTTTCCTGCAACAGGATCGCACCGGGTTGGGACAGGTGAAAGTCAAGGAAATGTCGCGCGGCCCGCCCCATGCGTGCCCGCCACAGCGCGCGCGCGGCAGGCCATGGCACGTCCCGGTCCAGCACCTCATCCGCCATGTGCAGCAACTGCGCCAGCGGGTCGGCGGCGGGCGCAGCCGTGGTGAAGGTTTCCAGAACCTTATGAAGCACAGTGCCGCGCAACAAGGCATCTGCCGTCGGGTGCAGCGGGTTCAGCTTGCGCAACCGCAGAACGTATTTTGCATAAATCTCATAGGGGTCCCGGATAAGCCTGCTGATGGCCGTGACCGGCAATTCCCGTGGCCGCGCGGCCACAGGGGGCGCGGGTGCAGGGCGCGGCGCGGGCGGGTCAGGGGGAATATTGCGGAAATCCCGGTCAAAGGACGCAGCTATGCCCAGCCAGTACTGGCCACGCGCGCGCATATCCTCCAGCGCCTGTTTCCCGCCCTGATCGGGCAAGCCCCCCAGAAGGTTTGTCAGGCGGTTCAGCCAGCGTGATGGCACGGTCTTGGCTTCGGAATCGCGGATGGCGCGCGACAACACCACTTCAGTGGCCCCGATGGCCTGTTGAAAATCATGTGCCGACAGCCCGATCTGGCGTTCAGGCAGCAACAGTCCCGCATCGGCGCGCATGCGCCGGTTCAGCCATGGGTCGGGGTCGGGGGCTTTGGGCCAGACACCTTCGTTCAACCCCGCAAGGATAACCAGCTGCGCGCCCTGCACCCGCGCTTCCAGCGTGCCCCAGATCATGACACGCGGATCGGCGTTGACAGCTTCACGCACTTCATGCTGTTGCAGATAGGCGGTCAGGAACGCGTCATAATCCGCGGGCGTCATGGCCCCGCCAGACCCCGCTTCGCGCGCCAGTTCGGACATGGCCACCAGCGCCTGTTTGCCCGCTGCCTGAAGCCATAATTCCCCCGTGCCCACATGAAGCCCCCGCGCCAGCCCTTCCGCCAGCGCCAGATGTTCGGACACCAGATCCGCCAGCGGGCGCGCGGTCGGGTCGGGCAACGGGGGCACCACATGCGCCAGCCAGTCGGCCCAGTCAGCACATTCTGCCGCCGCCCCCCAACCGCGCAAGAACGCCCCGTCAGGAAAGGCCACGGCCCGCCTGCGCAGGTGCAGTTCCAAATTGCGCGTGTTCAGCAAATGCGGCCCACGGTCCCCCGCGCTGTGACATAACGGGTGTTTCAGCAAACTCAGCAACGCCTGACCATCCAGCCGCCGCGCCATCAGCGCCGCGCATTGGCGCAAGAACCGCCCCGGCGCCGACAACGCCAAAGGGCGGCCCGCACTGTCATCAGGGGTGATGCGCCAGCGGTCCAGCGCCACCGTGACCATGCGCGTCAGGTTGCGGTCGGGCGTGACCAATGCGGCAGTTTTGCCCTGTTCCACGGCCACGCGCAGACATGCGGCGATGGCCTGCGCTTCCATCCTGGGGGACGGGGCTTCGATCAGGGCCATATCCGCCATGGCCGCATCCAGATCGCGCAATGCGCGGCCTTCGGTCATCCATTGGTCGGTCACAGGGGCCGGGCGCAGGGCCAGTGACACCAGACGGTTGCGCGCGGGCACGGGCGCGGCGCAGGGCACCCATGGCTGGACCTGCGCAGGCGTCAGGTCCAGCTGCGCCATCAGGCGCTGGAACCGAAACTGGGGGTGGTCCTCGCTGCTCAGGCTGTCACCAAGCCCGTCCCAGACAACGGGCGGCATGTCAAAATCAAACCCCGGCAGGATAACTGCCCCTTGTGGCAAGCGGGCCACAGCCTGCATCAACAGCGCCGTTGTCCCGCGCGACCCGGTCGAGCCTGCAATCAACACCGGGTCAGTGGGCGGGGTGATCTGCCAGCGCGCGATCAATGCCATGGTCTGGGCGCGCAGCCGCCCTTCGGCATCGGGCGTGTCCGGCGTGATCACGGTTTGCACCAGCCGGATGAAGTTCAACGCGCGCTGCCAATGCCCGGAATGGCCGCTGACATCCAGCCTGTCCAGCGCGTCAAATTCCACCCCTTCGGCCTGCATTTCGGAAAACAGCCGCGCCAGACTGTCCGACAGGTCATACAGCGCCGAACGCGGCGCAAGGTCAGGGTCGGCCACCAGCAGCCTGTCCACCAGCTGCGCAAGTTCCAGACGCCTGCGCAAGGGGGGAACGGGGGGCGGCAACCCCGCTGCCCCCACCAGTGTCAACGGGTCCGTCACCAGCCTTATGCGCGGCAACACAGCCGGACCATGGCTGGCCAGGCTGGCGCGCAGCCGCCGTTGCATGCGCCCCGAATTGACCAGCACCGTCACCCTTGCGCGCGCCTGCGGGGGCAAGGGCGCCAGCCGGTCAAGCAGGCCCTGCGCCAGAAGATGGGGAAAATCCACGCCGGGCGGCAGGGCATAGACGCGCGCGTGGTCAATGGCGGGAAAGAGTGCGGGTGTCGCGCTCATGCGTGCCCCCCTTCGGTCAGTTTGCCCAGAATGCTGCGCCACCGGTCGCTGGGGGCGAAAAATTCCAGATGGCGGGTATCTGCCTGATTACCCTGCGCGATATACAGGTTCAGCGCGTCCCGGGGGGTGTAGTCTGCCAGTCTTTCGGGCCATTCAATCAGGCAAATCGCCGTTTCAAACGCCTGATCCAACCCCAGTTCAAGGCATTCATGCGCATCCCCCAGACGATACAAATCCGCATGCCAAAGATCGACTGTGCCCAGATCATAGGTTTGCACCAGCGTGAATGTGGGCGACGGCACATCTTCATGGCGCCCCAACGCACCAAGGCGCGATTGGATCAAGGCCCGCGCGAAATGGCTTTTTCCGGCGCCCACGGGACCATGCAGCAAAATGACATCGCCCGCCCCCAGCAACCGGCCAAGGCTGGCGGCAAGCTGTGCAGTCTGGTCGGGGCCGGTTGTCGTGACGGACAGGCAGGGCGTCTGCCCGGTGGCGGGCGGGGGAAACGGGGCATTTGACATGGGTGCGACATTGCCATGCCCCTAACCGCTGCGCCAGACCTGTCAGACGCGAATTCGGCTGCCTTTGTGTTTGACCGAGCGGAATTTCCCCCGCTCCGCAACCGGCGCCGCGACATCACCCATGCGCGCGTCCCGTCCCGGCAGGGCGGGGGCGGCATGATCCAGCCGGAAAATAAGGTCCTGATGGGTTTCCAACCCGCTGCGCGATTGCCCGCGGTCCTGCCTAAGGTGGCGAAACGTCACGACAACCCCGCCCCCGACAAGTTTTTGCGCACGCAAGGCAATTGGCGCGCCTGATCTTAGCGTTCCGGTGCCCGTCAGTTCCAGCGCCGAGGCAGGGTCGGCCAGAAAGGTGCCAAGCTGCGCCCAGAACGGTGTCGCCTCGCAGCGCAGCGCCCAATCCCGCAAGGCCTGTTCGATACCGAAATCAGCCATATCACTACATGGGTCACGCCCCCAAAGCTGGACATATCCCGCATTCGCAAACACCGCCTGCCCCGCAAGATTGAACGCGGCAATCGCATCGGGCAGGACATCCAGAATATTCTGGGCTGTCTCAATCTCGGCTTTATAGCCGCGCATCAGGCTGGCTTCTGATGTGATGTCCTGCATGAAAACCGCAAGCGCCCCCCCCGGTTGCGGTGATGCCGTGACATGGTAAATGCGGCCGGTTTCCAGATGCCATTCTTCATTGAAACTGCCAGATGCGGCGGCTTGTTCCAGCTTCATGATTTCGTCGCGCCATGTGCCGAAATCGCGCGGCTCTGGCAGCATGCGCAATTCGCGCAATGTATGCAACATCTGGCCCAGATCCGGGCGCGCGGCCAGAAAGAACGGGTCAAGCCCTGTCAGGTCGACCAGCGCGGGGTTGAACACCTGAAGCCTGCGGTCCGCATCAAACACGGCAAGGCCGATGGGCAGGGTCGCAAAGGCGCGCGTCAGCATCTGCATCATTTCGCGCCGCGCGAATTCCGATTGCACAGTCGCGTCAATGGGCGTGGCAAAATGCAACGTCACCGCGCCCGCCGCGACACATTGGTAAGAATACCACCGCGGCCCGTCACTGAACTGCAAACCCAGCCGCCCCGTCAGGTCCTGATCCGCGAAAAGCGGCGGCAATGGCCATGTCAGCGTCTGGTCGCGGATCTGGCCGCTGTCATGCAGGGCGGTGATATAGGCACAATTCGCCCAGATAATCTGGCCTTGCGCGTCGCTTTGCCAGATCAGCAGCGGCGCGGAACGGGTGACATCGCGCAGGTTGTGCAATTCCTGATGCAAGGCCTTGTAGCTTAACCTGTCCATGGCCACCAGCACCCCGTCCGCGCTGGTGTCTGTCAGGCGAAGATGGGCCAGACCGCAGCGCCACCGCGCTGTCAGCGCAAGGCCGCTGTCATCATGGGCCACAAGTTGCACATCACCCTTTTCGGCAAGTTGTGCAAGCTGCCCGCGCAAATCCGCGAAATGCCTGCCAAGATGGGCCAGCAGCGTATCCAGTTCACTGGACGCCTGTTCGCCCGGCTGTTCCGCATCCTGAACCCGGCCAATGACCCGCAAAAGCTGGCGCCCCCGGTCCGAGCAGTCAACAAGCGTGTGATCACGGAACACAAAAACCGCATCCTGATCTTCCATATCAGGCGAGAAGATGGGCGGTGTGTTATGGCGCGAAACCCCGGTAAACACCATCAGCGCGCCCAACACGGCAAATGCAGAGCCAAGAGAAACCGTTAACCCAAGAAGCAGCGCTTCCGCCATTGGCATGATCCTTCTGGAAAAACACGACGCATTCCCTGAAAGATGCCCAATATTGGTTAAAGTCCCGTTAAGGTAGCCAGCTCAGATCTGCTTTTCGGGCATGAACACCTTTAGCCCGTCCAGATCATCGGTGACCTTCACCTGACAGGTCAGGCGCGAGCGCTGCGCATCGGGCTGGTAGGCAAAATCAAGCATGTCTTCTTCCATCGGGTCCTTTGGCGGCAGTTTTTCAACCCAATCCGGCGCGACATACACATGACATGTGGAACAGGCGCAGGCCCCGCCACAATCAGCTTCGATGCCGGGAATACCGTTGTCGCGCGCGCCTTCCATGACAGTCAGGCCGGTGGCCACGTCAACCACATGCTCGGTTCCGTCAAATTCAACATAGGTGATTCTTGCCATGATACCCTCTGATAGCGAACGTCCCTGTTCGCACATAAAATAGCACCAACACTTTGACCAGACATGATTTTCGCACAAGTGTGATGCGCTTTCGTCGCGCTTGCGTCAATTTTTTGCCCGAATCGGTTGGTATTGTTGCAAAATGGGAAACATGACACAGCCACGCAACAAAATCCGATCAGCTTTATGCCCGCGTCTGGCGGGATTGAAAGCTGGTCTTCTGGCAGGGTGCATTCTGGCTTTGGCGACGCCAGTGCTTGCCAATCCGGTTGAAACAAGCCGCGCGCGCATAGACCCGTCGCAGTTGGACTTGCCACAGGCGAGCAGCCGGATGTGTTGGGCGCGCTATGCCACCCGAAACGCCCAGAATAATGGCGTCATTGTAGAAACCGCCTTTCGCGTGCCCTGCCCCGAACAGATGACCACGGAGTTTATTGCGACCTTGCAACGCGCATTGCACGCGCGCGGTCAATATGACGGACCAATCACCGGACAGGCCGACAGCCAGACCCGTGCCGCCGTGCAGCGGTTCCAGAAATCAAACGGGTTCGACAGCCCGATCCTGACATTGGAAACGGCACAGAATTTCGGCCTGCTGCCCATCGAACTGGGGCGGAACTGAACAGACACCCGCCGCCCTGTGCGGGGGGGGGCGTCAGGCGTTCTATGCAGGGGTGAGAGCAGGCTGCTCAGAAGTGGGGACCGGTTTTGCGCAAAAAGACGTGCGACACCATAAGGTTAGCGCGTGTTTGTAACGCGCAAAAGCGGTATCCGCTTTTGCGCGTTACAGTTCAGTCTTCCAAGGACAATGCCAGAAAGCGCGGGTCACCGTCGCGGCGCAACAGGACCAGCAAGGACCGGCGCCCTGCGTCGCGTGCTTCCTCGGCGCGTTGGCGCAAGTCGTCGGGGGTGGTGACGGGTTGCTGGTTGGCTTCTGTAATCAGATCACCCGCTTGCACCCCTTTTGCAGCGGCGTCGCTGTCACCGTCCACCGCGCGCACCACAAGCCCTTGGGCCGATGCGGGCAGGTCCAGTTCTGCGCGCAGCGTCTCGGTCAGGCCCTGCAGTTCCATTCCCAGAACGCTGGAAGGTTCCATGTCCTTGCGCATTTCGTCAGTGGTGGGGACAGCTGTGCCTTCTGCCAATTCGCGCTGACCAAGGGTTATGGTCAGGGTCACTTCCTCGCCGGCGCGGAAGACAACAACCTCCACGTCGCTGCCCACCGATGCCTCGCCGACGCGGCGCACCAGCATGCGGGTATCTGCCACGCGCCCGCCATCGAACCGCAAGATCACATCGCCCGCCAGCATGCCCCCCTCAAGCGAGGGGCCTTCCATAACTTCGGTGACCATGGCACCTTCGGCACCCTCAAGGCCGATGGCCTCTGCCATCTCATCATTGAGGTCCTGGATACGCACGCCCAGCCAGCCGCGGCGGGTGCTGCCGAATTCGCGCAATTGCTGCACCACATTGACCACAACATTGGACGACATCGCAAACCCGATCCCGATGGAACCGCCCGTCGGGGACAAAATGGCCGTGTTCACCCCAATCACTTCGCCGTCCATGTTAAACAGCGGGCCACCGGAATTGCCGCGGTTGATGGCGGCATCGGTCTGGATGTAGTCGTCATAATTGCCCTGAAGCGCACGACCGCGCGCGGAGATGATACCCGCACTGACCGAAAACCCCTGTCCCAGCGGGTTCCCCACCGCGATGACCCAATCCCCCACGCGCGCGGTTTCCGCATCCCCCCACGGCACGAAGGGCAGGTCCGCGTCATGATCCACCTTCAACAAGGCAATGTCAGTTGCCGGGTCGGTGCCAATAAGTTCGGCCTGCAATTCCAGACCTGAGAAGAATTCCACCCGAATTTCATCCGCACCGTCAATGACGTGGTTATTGGTGACCAGATACCCATCCGCAGAAATGACGAATCCTGACCCCAAGGCCTGACTTTGGCGGGACCTGTTGCGGTTTGGCCCTTCGGGGCTGTCAAAGAAATCGCGGAAGAAATCGTCAAACGGGGCCCCTTCGGGCAAGCGCGGCTGGTTGTCATCAAGGCGCGCGGCCACAGTCGTGGTGGTGGTGATATTCACCACTGCGGGGCTGACACGTTCGGCCAGATCCGCGAAGCTTTCGGGGCGGTCCTGCGCGGCAAGCACCGCGATTTGCGACATCAGAAGGACAAATACCAATGTAAACAGTTTCAGGGCATACATCCCTGCTGGCCGGGGCAAGGCAGTTTGCGCGGCGCGTGAGATCATTTCTTTCGCTCCCTCTCGGATACGGCGTGTGAATACTGTGCCGGATATGACTATCATACCGGAATAGATAAAGACTAAGTGTTCAAACGCAATTCATGTGTCAGTTTTTCAATCATATGTGAAATATTGTCAGTTCAGACGCGCGTGGCCCAGGCGCCCCGGACGGGATGCAACATGTCGCAGGGTTATAAAAATATGCCCGGACCGCAGGGCGCCGCGTGCGCGCGCGCGGTCAAGCGGCAATCACTTTGGCCAGCGTGATCAGAATTCCCCCGATGGCCAGCGCGATCAACCCGATAAGACGGCGGGTTTCCACGGACAGCGCCGCGAAGCTGCGCAACAACTCTTCTATGCGCCGAGGGGCCAGCACGAATACCAGCCCCTCGAAGATCAGAACCAGCCCGAGGGCCAGAACCAGTGTTGATATGGTCACGCACTGCGCCCCTTAATTGCCGATGATGGATTCCAACTCGCGGACGGCTTCGGGTTCTTCGGCGTCAGGTTCCGGTGCGCGCTGGCGCACGGCGTCGGGGTCGCGGGCAATTTCTTCGGCGGCCGCGTCTGCTGTGTCCAGAATGGCCTGTGTCATGCCGTCACCGCGCAGGAATGTGAAGAATTCACTGTCCGGACGCAGCACCATGTTCGAATTGTCACCCCGCAAGGCACGTTCATAGCTTTGCATGGACCGCGTGAATGCGAAGAATTCGGGGTCCAGACTGAAGGCATCAGCGTAAACGCGGTTGCGTTCGGCATCGGCTTCACCGCGCACAATCTCGCCTTCGCGCCGCGCCGAGGAGACCAGTTCAATCACGGTCCGGTCAGCAAGCGCGCGCACCCGTTGCGCCGCCTCATTCCCGCGGGCGCGTTCGTCAGCGGCTTCGCGTTCACGTTCGGCGCGCATGCGTGCAAAGGTCGCTTCAAGGTTTTCTTGCGGCAGGTCAGTCCGCGTCAGGCGCACGTCGATAACCTCTATCCCCAGCGACAGCGCTTCGCGGCGGGCCAGATCACGAATCCGGTTCATCAGCGATGTGCGGTCTTCCGACAGCACCGCATTGGACGGCACCGACCCCAGAACCTCGCGGATGGCGGCATTCATGATGCGGTCCATGCGCACTTGTGCGGCACGCACACCGTCCACGCCCACTGCTTCGCGGAAGCGGCTGACATCTTCCAGACGCCAGCGCAGAAACGCATCGACAACCAGGCGGCGGTCATCCAGCGGGGTCACTTCCAGCGGCTGGGTTTGCAAGCCCAGAATCCGCGCATCATAGCGGACCACTTCCTGAATGAACGGAATCTTGAACCCAAGGCCAGGGTCGCTGATTTCCTGCTTCACCTGCCCGAATTGCAAAACCAGCACGTTTTCGCGTTCGTCCACAATGAACAGCGACGAAAACGCGGTGATGATTGCGACCACCAGAACCGGCAGTAGAATACCTGCTTTTTTCATCAGTTGGTGCTCCTCTGGCGGGTCAGTTCATTCAGGGGAAGATAGGGCAACACACCGCTGCCGCCAGCATCGCTGCCGGTCACATTGTCCAGAATTGTCAGGTTCATATCCCCAAGAACACGCTCCATTGTTTCAAGATACATACGTTTGCGCGTCACTTCGGGGGCATTCACATATTCGGAATACACCGAGACAAAGCGCGCCGCCTCACCTTGGGCGTTGTTCACAACTTCAGCGCGGTAGGCTTCGGCTTCTTCGCGCACCTGCGCGGCCTGACCACGGGCTTGCGCCAGAACGCGGTTGGCATAGGCATCGGCTTCGCGTTCCAGACGGTCGCGTTCCTGGCGTGCGGTCTGCACATCGCGGAAGGCGCTGATCACCTGCTCAGGCGGGTCGGCCTTGTCGAAGTTCACGCGAATAACGGAAATGCCGGATTCGTAGCTGTCCAGCAACCCTTGCACCGCCGCGCGCAGGTCCGACGCAATGGCCCCGCGATCCCGGTTCAGAATGGGGGACAGTTCGGAACGGGCAATAATGTCGCGCATGGCAGATTCGGACGCGGCGCGCACCGTTTCACGCGGGTCCGCCAGATTGAACAGGAAACGCGCCGGATCGGTCACGTTCCAGACCACCTGAAATTCAATATCTACAACAGCTTCGTCGCGGGTCAGCATCAGGCCCGTGTCCAGCGCGCTGCGCCCTGTGCCCACTTCGGTGACACGTTCGGTCGTAACCTGCACAATTTCATGCGACACAACCGGCCAAGGCGCGAAGTTCAGGCCGGGGTTGCCAGTCTTGTAATACTGGCCAAACAACAGTTCCACAGACCGTTCTTCCGGGCGCACTGTGTAAAAGGACGCCACCGCCCACATCACCACCAGTGCGACCATCCCCAGCAGCGCCCCACGTTTCGAGAAACCCGGCCCACCAGTGCCGCGCCCGCCGCCAGTGCCGCCACGACCGCCCATCAGAACGCGCAGTTGTTCCTGCCCCTTCTTCACGATTTCATCAATCTCGGGCATTTGCGGCTGGTCGCCGGGACCGCGCCCCCCGTTTCCACCATTGCCACGATTACCGCCCCCGCGGTTACCGCCGCCTCCCCAAGGTCCACCGTTGTTTCCAGACATCTGGACTCCATTTTGTTTGATTACGTTCATTTCTTACATCAAGTGGGTTCGCCCACCACGAATTCAACCCTTACTCACCCCAAGATCGCGTGAGCGTGCGCATCGTTACCAGTTCTTCTGCCATGGTCGGATGCACCGCCAAAGTGCGGTCAAAATCAGCCTTGGTTGCCCCCATGGCAATGGCCACACCGGCCAACTGGATCATTTCACCGGAATGATCCGCGACAATGTGACACCCCAGAACCTTGTCTGTGCGCGCACAGACAATCAGTTTCATCAGCGCGCGGCCCTGCCGTCCGGCAAACAGGCTGTGCATGGGGCGGAAGGACGCAGCATAGACATGCACTGGCCCCTTGTCGCGCGCGTCTTCCTCCGACAGGCCCACAGTGCCGAATTCCGGCTGGGTGAATACCGCTGTCGGAATAAGGCCGTGATCAAAATATGTGGGCTTGCCGCCAAAAACCGTATCAGCGAAGGCATGCCCTTCGCGGATGGCAACCGGCGTCAGGTTGGCGCGGTCGGTCACATCACCCACCGCATAGACAGACGGAACCGCAGTCTGGCTGAATTTGTCCACCGCAATGGCCCCGCCCCGCCCCAGTTCAAGGCCCAGCGCGTCCAGCCCCAGCCCGTCAGTATTGGGTTTGCGGCCCGTTGCGAACATAACGGCGTCATAGGTGGCATCATGGCCCGTCGTCGACTTCACCCATGTGGTGCCGTCCTCGCGGCGTTCCATTTCCAGAATGTCGGTTCCCAGACGCAGATCAACGCCATTGGCACACATTTCGTCCGAGATATGCCCGCGCGCTTCTTCGTCAAAGCCGCGCAGGATTTGCGCGCCACGGTAAAACTGCGTTGTCTTGACGCCCAGCCCGTTAAAAATGCAGGCAAATTCGCTGGCAATATAGCCGCCGCCCACAATCAGGATGGACTTGGGCAGGCTGTCCATCAAGAACACCTCATTAGAGGTCATGGCCCCCATATCACGCCATTTCGCGGGCACGACGGGCGTGCCACCTGTGGCAATCAGGATATGGCGCGCGGTCACTTTGCGCCCGTCGGCCAGTTGGACAGTATGGGCATCAGCCAGCGTGGCGCGGCTGTCGAACACAGTCACGCCCGCGCGGTCCAGCCCGGCGCGGTATATCCCTTCCAGCCGGGTCAATTCCGCATCCAGCCTGCCGCGAAACGCCGGCCAGTCAAACGCACCGATTTGCGCGTCCCACCCATAGGCTTGCGCATCGGCAACCGCCCCCGGAAACCCCGAGGCAAAGACCATCAGTTTCTTGGGCACACACCCCCGTATCACACAGGTGCCGCCCATGCGGTATTCTTCGGCTAGCGCGACTTTGGCCCCGTATTCAGATGCGGAAATCCGCGCGGCACGCACACCACCCGACCCGCCCCCGATAACAAAAAGATCATAGTCAAAACTCATGCCAACCCCTTACAGATCGCTGAATATATTGCGCGTGTCCCCCAGATCGACCTGGGACATTTTCACTTCGGCCACACCGCTGGACAAATCGCGGGTTTCACATGTGCCATCCGCATGGCCAATGACGACCTGATCGGCAATATCCACGAACAACCCGTTTTCCACCACGCCGGGCACCTGATTGAGCACCATCGCCAGTTGGCGCGCATTGCCGATACGCCCCAATGCCAAATCCAGAATATAGTTTCCTTCATCTGTCACATAGGGCTGGTCCCCATTCATGCGCAGGCTGGACTGCCGCCCCATCACGTCCATGGACGCCAGAATCTCCTCAACCAGTGCCTTGGACGCTTGCCAGCCGAAGGGAATCACCTCGACCGGCAGGGGAAAGGCGCCCAGTGTCGCCACTTCCTTGGCGGCATCGGTGATCACAATCATCTGGTCCGATGCGGTCGCCACGATCTTTTCTTGCAACAGCGCGCCGCCACCGCCCTTGATAAGGGTCAGTTCGGCATCGAATTCATCGGCCCCGTCAATGGTCAGGTCCAGCCAGCGCGCTTCGTCCAGCGACACAACATTAATGCCCACTTCGCGCGCCAGTTGCGATGTGCGCGTCGATGTGGGCACCGCGATAATGCGCAGCCCTTCCTGCCGCACCCGCTGCCCCAGACGGCGCACCAGCCACGCAGCAGTTGACCCGGTGCCAAGCCCCACGCGCATGCCATCCTGAACAAAATCTGCGGCACAATGGGCGGCCGCGAATTTGGCGCGGTCCACAGGGGTAAGCTGGTCGGTCATGGCAATCCCTCATTACGATATGCCCCGGCTTATAGGCGGTTTGTGGTCGGGTTTTAAGGGCAAATCGCCCGCTATGGTGCTATTGCTGAACAGACTGCAAATAGGCGTCCAGCGCCACAATGTGTTGCGGCAACGGGCGCGACAGCCCGCGCGCGGTCTGCACACGCGTCAACGGGCCGGTCAGCAAATGGCCGAATTCCGGCATTTCCGCCCCCGCATAGGCGTTTTGCCCGCGCGCATACCCGTCCAGCTTGTCCAGAACCATGGACTGCGGGTAAGTTCCGCCATAGCGTTGCGCCAGTGTGGTCAAATTGGGCACCTGCGCGCCGCCCTGCCCTGCCCCCCCATGACAGGCCGCACAGTTCTGGCTGAACAGATCGCGCCCCGCTTGCGGGGACAGCGCAGGCGTGCACCCCGCCAAAAGCGCAAGCATGCCCAAAAATGCCATGGTCCGGTTTGAAAATATTTGCATCATGGGCCTAGTGTGCCAGAAAATACCCGCAGGGCAATGATTCACCACATCATAACCGCAGATACACCCATGTCAGAAACCGCGCCGGAAATGTCGCGCCCGGCCAGCCCTATGGCCAGCGCCGCGTGTAGCTGTCATACCTGAAGCAGAAGAACCCAAACCAACCCAACAAAAAGGCAGCACGATGTTTCTGTCCGTGTTCGACATGTTCAAAGTGGGGATCGGCCCGTCATCTTCGCACACAATGGGGCCAATGGTGGCGGCGGCCCGGTTTCTGGACCATTTGCGCACACTGCCCTTCGGGGTTGCAGGGCTGCGCGCCAGCCTGCACGGGTCGCTTGCGTTTACGGGGGTGGGCCATGCAACAGATCGCGCGGTCATTCTGGGGCTGGCGGGGTTCACGCCCAATGCCTATGACGCGCAGCGTGCGCAAACCACGCTGGCACAAATCCGGCAAAGCGGCAGGATAGACGCCGCAGGTCTGGGACAATTGCGCTTTGCCCCGGACACAGACCTTGTGTTCGATTACGGCCCGCCACTGCCGGGCCATGCAAATGGCCTTGTGCTGATGGCCACGGATGCACAGGGCGATGTGATTGCGCAGGAAACCTATTTCTCGATCGGGGGCGGGTTTGTTGTGACCGGCGACGAGTTGCGCGCCCCCCCGCCCGCACCTGCCGCTGATTTCCCCTATCCGTTCAATACCGCCGCACAAATGCTGGACATGGCACGCGACAGTGGCAAAAGCATCGCATCCATGAAACGCGCCAATGAGCTGAAACTGCGCAGCGCATCAGATCTGGATCAGGGCCTGCGCCGCATATGGCAGGTGATGACGGACTGCATTGATCGCGGGTTGCAGGCGGATGGCACCTTGCCGGGTGGGTTGAATGTGCGCAGACGCGCCAAAGGCATTCTGACCGCGCTGCGCACCGAACAGGGCCTGAACCTGACCGCGCCGCATACGATCAATGACTGGATCGGCGTCTATGCCATGGCCGTGAACGAAGAAAACGCCGCAGGCGGGCAGGTTGTGACCGCGCCCACCAATGGCGCGGCGGGCGTGGTGCCCGCAACCATCCGCTACTGGCTGGACCATGTGCCCGGCGCACGTGTGGCGCGGCTGGATGACTTCCTGCTGACCGCTGCAGCGATTGGCGGGCTGATCAAGCATAACGCGTCCATTTCGGGGGCGGAATGCGGGTGTCAGGCCGAAGTGGGCGCGGCGGCGGCAATGGCTGCGGCCGGGCTGGCGGCCGTGTTGGGCGGCACGCCCGAGCAAATTGAAAACGCAGCCGAAATCGCGCTGGAACACCACCTTGGCATGACCTGTGATCCCGTCAAGGGGCTGGTGCAGGTGCCGTGTATCGAACGCAACGGATTGGGCGCGATCAAGGCAGTATCGGCGGCCAGTCTGGCGCTGCGCGGGGATGGCACACATTTCATGCCGCTGGACAATTGCATCGAAGCCATGCGCCAGACCGGCGCGGACATGTCCGAAAAATACAAGGAAACCGCATTGGGGGGGCTGGCGGTGAATATTCCCAATTGCTGAGGCAATCAGGCAGGGCACAGGCAGGGGGCGCTGCCCCCTGCACCCCCGGAGTATTTGCGGCAAGATGAAAGGGCTTTCGGGATGTGGCGGGGCACGTTAGAGTTCGGGATATTCCAGCAAGGCCCCTGCCCGTGACAGCCATTCGCAATATTCTGATCATCGCCCAATCCGGGCGTTTGCAATATGAAGCCTTGTTGTTTGCCGCGTCGCTGCGGCATTTTTCGCAAAACAGGGATTTGCGGCTGGTTGTCGCCGAACCCCAGCCCGGCCCGCTATGGGAAGAAGACCCGCGCATCAGCCGACCCGCGATCCGGCGGGAATTGCGCGCGCTGGGGGCCGATATTGTGCCGCTGCACACCCGCATCTGGGGGGGGGCATATCCCAACGGCAACAAGATCGAAGCGTTGCGCCTGTTGCCCAAGGGCGAGGGCTTCGCGTTTTTTGACACGGACACGCTGATCACCGGACCACTGGACAGGCTGGCGGTCGCGCGCCCCACAGCTTCGGTCAGGGTGGAACCCACATGGCCGCGCATATCGTTATACGGGGCTGGATTTGCGGAGATATGGGGCGCGCTGTATGACCGTTTCGGGCTGGATATTGGCCCCACACTGGACACGCGTTTTGGGGATGATGACTGGCGGCGCTACATGTATTTCAACGCAGGCTGGTTCACTGGCCCATGCCCGCAGGAATTTGGCGCGCTGTTTGAACATTATGCCCGCGAGATTGCGGCCAGCCCCCCGCAGAATATGGCCACACAGGCGCTGTTTCCATGGCTGGACCAGATTGCGCTGCCGCTGGTCGTGGCAAAGCTTGGCGGGGGGCGGCCCGAGGCGGGCACAGGGTTGGATGGCGCGCTGTCGCTGCATTACCGCGCGTTGCCCGTTATTTATGCCTGTGGCAGTGACGCAGCGGTAGATGTGTTGGAACAGGTGACGGGCGCGCCGCATTTATGGGATATTTTCAACCAGTATGTGTCCTTCCGGCGCATGGTGTTCAAGCATCAGGGGCGGGACTTGCGCGCGCAGCTTGACAGGGCGCGTTTGCCGCGCAGCTATGGCAAATTGCAAAACCTGATCCGCGAGATGGGCCACTGGGTGCGTTGACCCCCTTGGCCATTGGGGAAAGGTTCCTATATGACGGGGCTTAATGCCCTGCCGACATGCGCAGGGCGCAGGATATGCAAGGAACACTGCTATGAGTATCGGGGGCCAGATCGCCTGGGACGACACGGTTTTGCCGTTTCAACTGGATCGCAGCGACATTCGCGGGCGCGTGGCGCGTCTTGATACCGCGTTGGAGCGGGTTTTATCGCGCCATGACTACCCCGAACTTGTGGAAACGCTGATTGCCGAAGCCTGTTTGCTGACCGCGATGATTGGCCAGACCATCAAGCTGCGCTGGCGGTTGTCGCTGCAAATACGCGGGGACGGGCCAGTGCGCCTGATTGCCACCGATTACATTGCCCCGACTGCGGAGGGCGCGCCTGCGCGCATCCGTGCCTATGCCAGTTTTGACCGCGACCGCCTGCGCAGCGACATCGACCCTTATACGCAAATCGGGCGGGGGTATTTCGCCATTGTAATTGATCAGGGCAAGGGCATGACCCCCTATCAGGGGATCACACCGTTAAGCGGGGCATCGCTGACCGATTGCGCCGAAGCCTATTTCGAGCAGTCCGAGCAATTGCCAACGCGGTTCGCGCTGTCCTTCGGGCGGTCCGTTCTGGCCGGGCAGGATGAAAAATGGCGCGCAGGCGGCGTGATGTTGCAGCATATGCCCCAGGCATCGGGCGCAGCGCCACGCGAACGCGACGCCCTGGCCGAGGATTGGGGCCGCGCCAATCTGTTGCTGGACACGGTCGAGGAGCTGGAACTGATTGGCCCCACAGTGCAGCCGCCGGAATTGTTGCTGCGTCTGTTCCATGAAGAAACACCGCGCGTTTTCGACCCGCAGGCAGTCCATTTCGGCTGTTCATGTTCGGAAGAAAAGGTGCGCAATTCGCTGTCCATCTATTCGGCCAAGGATATTGCCACCATGACCACGCCTGACGGCACTGTGACGGCGGATTGCCAGTTTTGCGGCGCGCATTACACGATGGACCCTGCAACCCTGGGGTTTGAGGGCAATGGCGGGTGATGTCACGTCGCATCTGCGCGCAGCCCTTGCCGCGCACCAGCAGGGTGCGTCCAGCGATTTCGACCTGAACCCCGCAGTTCATCTGGCCGCTGATCGCGTGTTGCGCCCGGCGGCGGTGCTGGTGGCGGTGCAGCACGGGCCGCAGGGCGCGCAAGTGGTCCTGACCAAACGCGCGTCGCATCTGCGCCACCACCCCGGCCAGATCGCCTTTCCAGGCGGGCGGCAGGACCCCCAGGACAAGGATTGCGAGGCCACCGCCCTGCGCGAGGCCCAAGAGGAAATCGGCCTGCCCCATGACGCTGTGCAGGTTCTGGGCCGCCTGCCACCGCATGAAACTGTCACGGGGTTTCAGGTCACCCCCGTTCTGGCGCAGATCACGCGCAATTTCATCCCCTGCCCCGAACCCGGAGAGGTGGCAGAGGTGTTTTGCGTCCCCCTGTCCCACCTGACGACGCTTGCGCATTTTCGCGTTGAACGGCGCATCTGGCGGGGCAGCTGGCGCAATTTCTATGTCGTGCCATGGGGGCCATATTACATTTGGGGGGCCACTGCGCGCATTCTGCGCGGTCTGGCCTGCAGGATGGACCGATGCAAACCATAAGCAGGGACTGGTTGACAAACCCGCGCACACAAACTGTGCTGGGCGTGTTGGGGGCGGCGGGGCATCAGGCCTATGTGGTGGGTGGCTGTGTGCGCAATGCGGTTCTGGGCGTGGCGGTCACCGATGTGGATATTGCAACGGATGCGCGCCCCGAACGGGTGCAGGAGCTTGCGCAGGCCGCTGGGTTGCGCGCGGTGCCCACGGGGCTGGCGCATGGCACCATCACCGTGATTGTGGACGGCGAAGGGTTTGAAGTCACCACCTTTCGCCGCGATGTGGCCACCCATGGGCGCCATGCGACCGTGGCCTTTGCCACCGATCTGGCAGAAGACGCCGCGCGACGTGATTTTACCATGAATGCGCTTTATGCCGATGCGCAGGGCACTGTCCTTGACCCGCTGGGCGGGATGGCGGATTTGCGCGCGCGGCGGGTGCGGTTTGTGGGCGATGCGCGCGCGCGCATTCACGAAGATTACCTGCGTATCCTGCGGTTCTTCCGCTTTCACGCCCAATATGGCGACCCTACCCAAGGGCTGGATGCGGACGCGCTGGACGCTTGCGCGCGCGGGGCGCAGGGCATGGGCCAACTGTCGGCGGAACGGATCGGCGCGGAAATGCGCAAGCTTCTGGCCGCCCCCGACCCTGCGCCTGCGGTTGCGGCCATGGCGCAATGCGGGGTTCTGGCACAGGTTCTGCCGGGCGCGGATGCGCAGGCGCTGGCGCGGCTGACCCATCTGGAAGGGGGCTTGCCCCCGCGCTGGCTGCGCCGCCTGCTGGTGCTTGGCGGCCAGGGCGACCGGCTGCGCCTGACGCGCAGCGAAGCGCGCGATCTGAAGCAGGCACAGGCCGGTATTGCCAGCCTGCAAGGCCCTGTGGAACTGGGCTACCGGCTTGGGGTTGATCTGGGGGGGGATGTTATTGTGGCGCGCGCCGCACTGCTGGAAAGCGCCCTGCCCCCTGACTGGCAGGCGCAATTGCAGCGCGGGGCGCAGGCGGTTTTTCCCGTGCGCGCGGCGGACCTGCCGCATCTGGGCGGGCCAGCGCTTGGCGCGGAACTCAAGGCGCTTGAACAGCGCTGGCTGGCGTCCCAGCTGCAGCTTTCGCGCAAGGACTTGCTGGCCTGACTGGCCAATACCCCTGCCCGCCCCTATATGTATGAAAAGTGAAAGAGGGGCCGCGTGCTGCAAAAAACCCACACACACCCGCCACAGCCCAGATACCGCGCCGCTGATGGCGCGCAGCGGTTGGCGGGGCTGATCGATGCGTTTGCCCCGGCCGACAGCGCCCCGCCGCGCAGCTTATGGCGGTTCATGCTGTGGTCTGTGCGCGGCGCGTGGCCTGTCTTGCTGCTGGCGGCGGCCATTTCCGCGCTGGTGGGCACAACAGAAGTTGTGTCAGCCCTGCTGATGGGCTGGATCATTGATGCGGTTGTTGAAACTGGTCCCGCCGGCTTTTTCGGCCAGCATCTGGGGCTGATTGCGGGCTTTGTGGTGTTCTTCATCATTTTGCGCCCGCTGGCGTTTGGCATGTCGTCAGCGGCGAATGCGATTGTGGTGCAGCCCAATGTCTATGTGCTGGTGCAATCGCGGTTGAACCGCTGGACATTGGGCCAGCCCGTCACCTTCTTTGACAATGATTTCGCGGGCCGGATTGCGCAAAAGCAGGTCCAGACAGCGCGCGCGCTGACAGATGTGGCCAATGAAACCATCAACACAATGGCCTTCGCGCTGGCGTCGATCATCGGGTCGGTGGTGTTGTTGCTGACAATTGACCTGCGCATTGCGTTTGCTTTGGCAGTGTGGCTGGTGGGGTATCTGGCCCTGATCCGGTATTTCCTGCCAAAGGTCCGCAAATCGGCGGGCGCGCGGGCGGGCGCGCGCGCACAGGTCAGCGGGCAGGTGGTCGACACCATCACCAATATCAAAACCGTCAAACTGTTCGCCCATGCCGAGTTCGAGGACCGCGCCGCGTTGAACGCGATGGGCATTTTCCGCAACCGTGCCATCGAATTTGGCGAAGTGCAGGCACTGTTCCGCTTCTGGCTGATGGTGGTGGCGGGGCTGCTGCCAGTGCTGCTGATCGGGGGCACAATCTGGCTGTGGACGATGGGCGCGGCCACGCCGGGCGGCATTGCTGCGGCCGGTGCCGTGGCCATTCGCATTGCGCAGATGACCGGCTGGGTCAGTTTCGTTCTGATGGCCATTTACGGCAATCTGGGCGAGATTGAGGACGGCATGAAAACCCTGACCCCCGCGCCCAACCTGACCGACGCGCCCGATGCCGTGGGACTGGGCCGCGCAGACGGGGAAATCCACTTTGACGGGGTGGATTTCGCCTATGGCGGGCGCAGTGGCGGGGTCAGCGATATGTCGCTGCATATCCGCGCCGGTGAGAAAATCGGCATTGTGGGCGCATCGGGTGCGGGCAAATCCACCTTGGTGGCCTTGCTGCTGCGTTTGTATGATGTCGAAGGCGGGCGCATCACGCTGGACGGGCAGGACATTCGCACCCTGACGCAGGAAAGCCTGCGGCGCAACATTGCCATGGTCACGCAGGAAACGGCCATGTTCAACCGATCTGCCTTTGAAAACATCCGCTATGGCAAGCCCGATGCCACACGCGAACAGGTCGAAGCAGCCGCACGCGCTGCCGAAGCACATGAATTCATAAAGGACCTGCAGGACCACGAAGGGCGCAAGGGTTATGACGCGCATCTGGGCGAACGCGGGGTGCGCCTGTCGGGCGGACAGCGCCAGCGCATCGCCCTTGCGCGCGCGTTTTTGAAAAACGCCCCGGTTCTGGTGCTGGACGAAGCGACATCCGCGCTGGATTCCGAAGTGGAAGCAGCCGTGCAATCCGCGCTGGAGCCGCTGATGGAAGGAAAAACCGTTCTGGCCATCGCGCACCGCCTGTCGACCATCGCGCAGCTGGACCGGATTATCGTTCTGGAGGCAGGACAGATTGTCGAACAGGGCACCCATGACGCGCTTCTTGCGCAGGGTGGCAGGTATGCGCGGTTCTGGGACCGCCAGTCAGGGGGCTTTCTGGGCTGTGATGATGACTTGCCAGCGGCCTAAGGGCACCGTATCTGGCACACAGTATCAGCAATAGCGGAAATTCCCCCGGCATGGCCACATTGACAATCACCCGACTGGGCCATCAGGGCGATGGCATTACCGAAGGGCCGGTTTTCGTGCCGCGCACCCTGCCGGGCGAAGTGGTCGAAGGGCAAGTAACCGACGGGCGCATCGCTGCGCCGCGCATTCTTACCCCGTCCCCGCAGCGCATCAAAGCGCCCTGTCCGCATTACCGCACCTGCGGGGGCTGCGCGCTTCAGCATGCGCAGGATGATTTTGTCACCGACTGGAAGCAGGGCATCTTGCGGCAGGCACTGGCGGCGCAGGGCATTGAAGCGCCGTTTCGCGCGCCGCATATTTCGCCCTTGCGCAGCCGCCGCCGCGCGGGTTTTGCCGGGCGCAGGCTGAAAAACGGGGCCATGGTGGGCTTTCATGCCCGTGCATCGGATGTGCTGACGGCAGTGCCCGACTGCCTGATCCTGGACCCTGCCTTGGTCGCGGCCCTGCCCCTGCTGCAGGACCTGACCGCGCGCGAAGGGTCGCGCAAGGGGGAATTGTCGCTGTCGCTGACCGTGTCAGAAGCAGGGCTTGATCTGGCAGTCACCGGCGGCAAGGCCTTGGACGACCCCCTGCGCGCCCGGCTGGGGCAATGGGCCGGACAGTCAGGACTTGCGCGCCTTGCATGGGATGGCGATGTGATTGCGCAGTCGCAGCCGCCCTTTCACACCATCGGGCGCGCACGGGTCACCCCCCCGCCCGGTGCCTTCCTGCAGGCCACCAAACCCGCCGAAGCCGCCTTGCAGGCCGCTGTTTGCGACGCAATCGGCGCTGCCGCCCAGGTGGCCGACCTGTTCGCGGGCTGCGGCACATTCGCGTTGTCCCTGGCCAAGAATGCCGAAATACTGGCGGTGGAAAGCGATGCGGCCATGTTGCGCGCCCTTGATGCGGGCTGGCGACAGGCACAGGGCCTGAAGCGCATCACCACCCAGATGCGCGATCTGTTCCGCAACCCCATCCTGCCCGAAGATCTGGCGCGCTTTGACGCGGTGGTGATTGACCCCCCGCGCGCCGGGGCAGAAACCCAGATGCGCGCCTTGGCCGCCAGTCGCGTGCCCCGCATTGCGGCTGTGTCGTGCAACCCCGTGACATTTGCGCGCGATGCAAAATTGCTGGTTCAGGGCGGTTATCGGCTGGATTGGGTGCAAGTGGTCGATCAATTTCGCTTCAGCCCCCATCTGGAGCTTGCAGCCCAGTTCACGAAATAGCATATCGCATCCAGTCAGCGTGATACGGGGAAAGACGATGTTCAGCCGCGAAAAGACTGCCGCCTTTCTGGAACAGGCATGGGTGCGCAACGGCATTATCGGGATAATCGTGTTCAATGCCGCATTATTGGGGATGGAAACATCTGATACCCTGATGGACCTTGCAGGGACACTGATCCTGACGCTGGACAGGATCTGCCTGACCATCTTTGTGCTGGAAATCGCGCTGAAGTTCCACGCGCACCGACTGTCGTTTTTCCGGTCGGGGTGGAATGTCTTTGATTTCCTGATTGTGGGTATTTCACTGGTGCCGGGCGCACAGGGGTTCAGCGTGCTGCGCGCCTTGCGCATTCTGCGCCTGCTGCGCGTGGTGTCGGTCAGCCCCAACCTGCGCCGCGTGGTCGAAGGGTTCATCAAGGCCCTGCCCGGCATGGGGTCGGTGTTCTTGCTGATGGGCATGTTGTTCTATATCGGCGCGGTCATGGCCACCAAATTGTTCAAGGACAGCTTCCCCGACTGGTTCGGGGATCTGGGCAATTCGGCCTACACGCTGTTCCAGATCATGACGCTGGAATCATGGTCCATGGGCATTGTGCGCCCGGTGATGGAAGCCTATCCCTATGCATGGGCGTTTTTCGTGCCGTTCATCATGGTCACCACCTTTGCGGTGGTCAACTTGCTTGTGGGTCTGATTGTCAATTCCATGCAGGACGCGCATGCCGCCGAAAGCAATCAGGCGACCGAAGATTACCGTGACGAAGTGCTGCGCCGCCTTGCTGCCATCGAAACCCGCCTGAACCAGACGGAAAAACGCTGAGGCCACACTGACACGGTTGCGTGATCGGGTGTGTTAAACAGCTTGGCAGAATCGCGGAATTCGGGCATGGCTGAATAAAAATTCAGGGGCAGAAATGCTGGTTTTCCGTTTGATCGCAGCTGTGGCCATGCTGGTTGCCCTGTCTGCATGCGCCACCAAGCCCAGCAAGTTCCGCACCTATACCGGTCCCGAAGTCACGCAAGTGATGGTCTACAAGGCCAGTCGGCGCATGGAACTGTGGCACCATGACCAATTGCTGCGCGTCTTCGAGGTGGATCTGGGCGGCAACCCCGAGGGGCATAAGGAACGCGAAGGCGACCGCCGCACGCCGGAAGGCAATTACATCATTGACCGGCGCAACCCCAACAGCCGCTTCCATTTGTCCATTGGTATTGATTACCCCAACGAGGCGGACAAACACCACGCGCGCGAAAATGGCTGGCGGCCGGGGGGCGATATTTTCATTCACGGGCGCGGGCCGGAATTCCGCAATGCGCGCGGAGACTGGACCGATGGCTGTATTGCCGTCAGCGACCGCGAGATCGAAGATATCTATGCCATGGTGCGCAATGGCACCCCCATTCACATAAGCCCCGGCCCCGCGCCCATGCTGGCCGCCACTGCAAAACCCGGCCGCGGCATGGCCCCTGCGCGGCTAAGGTTCTGGAACCGCTGACGCGTGCTGCGCAAAGTAACCGGCAATACCGGGGTGGAACGTGGCGTGTCATGCTGTGACCGGCTGCCCCATAACTGTGATGATCCGCCCCGCCGCAGCGCGGGCATCATCATGGTCGTGGGTGACCAGAATAACCGGCAGGTTCCGCGCGCGGGCGCGGTCAAACACGAACTGGCGCATATTGGCGCGCAGGTCGCTGTCCAGACTGGAAAACGGCTCGTCCAGCAGCAGCGCGCGCGGGGCAGACAGCAAGCTGCGCATCAACGCCACGCGCGCACGTTGCCCGCCCGACAAGGTGGCCGGATCGCGCGCGCCCATGCCTGCCAGCCCGGCCTCAGCCAAGGCCGTGTCAATCAGCGCGGCGCGGTCAGGCACGCGTTTGGGCAGCCCGAACCCCAGATTGCCCGCAACTGACATATGCGGGAACAGGATGTCATTTTGAAACAGAATGCCCATGCGCCGCGCATGGGTGGGCGTTTGTGTCACATTCACCCCATCCAGCCAGATATGCCCGCGCAGGCTGAACGCAGGCGGCAGGGCCCCTATCAACGCGGCAAGAACAGTGGATTTGCCGCATCCTGACGGCCCCATGATGGTCAGCACCTCGCCGCCGGACACGCTTAGGTCCAGCTTCGCCAGCACGCGACCCGCCAGCGTGATGCACAGGTTTTCAAGGCGCAGGGTCATGTTATGCGCATGCCTTGGCGGCGGCGGAAAAGCAAGGCGGGCAGCACAAGGGCCAGCGCGAATACCAGCATCGGCAGCGCCATCTGCACCACGGCCCACACCCCGATCAGGCGACGGTTGCCTGAACTGGCCAGCGCCACCGCTTCGGTGGTCACAGTTGTTACGCGCCCCGCCCCGATCAGCAGCGTTGGCAGGTATTGCGCCACAGATGTGGCAAACCCCACCGCAAAGGCAATCAAAAGCGGTCGTGTCAGCATGGGCAGGCGCACGGCCCACAGCACCCGCCATGGCCCCGCCCCCAGCGCCTGCGCGCACAGGCCCGCGCGCGCGTCCCATGCGCGCCAGGGATCGGCCAGCGACAGATAGACATAGGGCAGCACGAACACCAGATGCAGCGCCATGACCGCCCCCCGCGACCCATCCAGCCCGAGCGCCAGCGCGAAACTGGCAAGCCCCGGCAAGAACGCAATCTGGGGCACAATCAGCGGCAGGTAAATCAGCGCGACGGCATGGGTCTTGTGCCCGCGCGCTTCTGCTTCCAGCACCGACAGGCTTAGCGCCATGGCCATGACGGTTGCGCCCAGCGCAATCAGCGTGGTGTCGCGCGCAATGGGGCCAAGGCTGCCCATCTGGCTTGTCCAGTTGCGCAAAGCCCAGCTTTGCGGCAGCAGGTCGGGAAACCGCCACATGCTGGCAAAGGACCACACCACCAGCCCCGCCAGCCCCAGCGCCACGGCCCCGCCCACCACCAGCGCGCCCATGGCCGCCAGTGGCCGCAAGCTGTGCTCGGCCAGCACGCCGCGCCCCCCGTTGGCCACCCAGACGCGCCCCCGGCGCGCCAGCATATGTTCCCCCAGCCGCCACAGGCCCAGCACCCCCAGCACCAGCGCCAGTTGCACCACTGCGCCTGCCGCCGCCTGAAAGCGCATGGCCAGATCGGGGCGGGTCATCCAGTCCAGTATCTGCACTGCCAATGTCGGCGGGCGCGTCGGCCCAAGGATCAGCGCGACATCCACCACAGACATGGAATAGGCCAGCACGGCATAAACCGGCAGGCGGATCTGCGGGTAGATGCGCGGCAACACGGTTTTCAGCCATCCCGTCACGCGCCCATAGCCCAAGGACCGCGCAACAAGCTGGCTGCGCAGGCTGTCGGACTGCCCCAATGCGGCCAGCGTCATCAACAGCAGAAACGGCACTTCCTTGACCACCAGCCCCGCAACCAGCGCCAGCCCCCACGGGTCATTGACGATCAGCAGGTCGGGCGGGCGGTCCCAGCCTGTGATTGTAGGCGAGAGGGCGCGCGCCACCCAACCCGAAGGCGCAATCAAAAAGGCCAGCCCGAACGCGGCTGCCGCATGGGGCAGCGCCAACAAGGGCGCAAGCGCGCGTGTCACCCAGGTGAAGCTGCGCGTGCCCTGCCATGCCGCCACAATCAGCAGGGTCAGGGTCAGCGACAGCGCGGTGGCAGTTACACCCGTGACAACCGACAGGCGCATCGCGGCGGGCAGGCCCGGCCAGCCAAGGGTTGCGCGCCACGCATCAAGCGTGACAGCATGCCCGCCCAAGGCTGGCATGTAGCCAAAGGCGGGGGCTATAACGCCCGCAAGGCCCGCCAGCACCGGCAGGGCCAGAACTGCAACGCTGACCCATGGCACCAGCGACCAGCCGCGCGGGGGGTGCATGTTACTGCCCTGTGCCGTAGCGCGCGGCCCAGTCTTCGGCAATGCGGGTCATCCATGTGGGGTGCGGCTCCAGCAGGCCCGCGCCCATCTGGTCGGGCGCAAGGGTGGCAATGCCAAGTTCCAGCGCATCGAACCGCGCGCGGTCCTGCGCGTCCAGCAAATGCAGCCCCAGAACCGTCTGAAAGCCCAGCACATCAGGGTCCTGTGCGCGGGCCTGAATTTCGGGGTCCAGAATCAGATTGGCCAGCACCAAAGCGCCTGCCTTGTTCGCGGCATTATAGGGGATGGACAGATAGGACGAATTCGCCAGCGTCCCGTCATCAAACACATAAGTGCGCACGCTGTCTTGCAATTCGCCATCGGCAATTGCGGCCGATGCCCGACCGGGGTTGAAGGCAAAGGCAATGTCAATTTCCCCATCCGCCAGCAATTGCCCCAATGCGGGTTCATTGGCCGGATAGGTGCGCCCCTGCCGCCACAGATTGGGCGCAATCTCATCCAGAAAGGCCCACAGGGACGCGGTGGCCGCATCATAATTCACATCATCTGTCGGGGCCAGCAGAATGGCGGGGTCATCCAGCACGCCATACAGCGCCTGTTTCAGAAAACTGGTACCCAGAAAATCCGGCGGTTGCGGATAGGTGAAGCGCCCCGGATTTTCCGCAATCCATGCGCGCAACGCCTCCAGCGTGCGCGGCGGTTCCGGCAGGATGGCGCTGTCATATTCAAACACCATCTGAAACATGGCCCAAGGACTGCCGAACCCGTCAACCGGCAAGGTGAAATCTACCAAGATGCTTGGGTTTGCATCTGTATCGACCAACCCCCAGTTCGGCAGATCCTGCGCAAACGGGCCGAATAGCAGGCCCTGATCCTTCATCGCGGCGAAATTGGCCCCGTTTATCCAGATCACATCGACCGCGCCGCCATCATCGCGGCCCGCGCTGCGTTCGGCAATGACGCGGGTGACCGCATCAGCGGTATCGGCCAGCCGCACATGTTCCAATGTCACATCATAGCGCGCCTGCAGATCATCGCCCACCGACGCGATGAAGGCATTGATCCGCGCATCCCCGCCCCATGCGTGCCAATACACAGTCTGGCCGCGGGCTTGTTGCACCACGCCTGCCCAATCCTTCGGGTCACTATCCTGTGCGGTTGCAGGGCCAGTCAAAAGCGCGCCAAGCGCGATGCCGGTTCCCAGTATAAAGGTTTTCATAGCATGTCCTGTTTGCGGTTCTTTCCCGTATATACGCAACGCAACGCAAACTGTTTCACATAAAAAATAACTTGGTGCGCAGTATAGCCGCATTATTATTGAAACATCCTACCCGGACCGTGCGTATCGGCATATAAGCTGCACTTGCCTGCACGGCCTGCACATCAGGACAGGCCCGCACAGGCGCATGCCAATATGCAAAGTCGCGCAGTCCAGATACCGACGATAAGATGCCCCCGCAGGCGAAAGGCCAAAGACATGCTGGACCGTCATATACGCCCCTTGATTGACCCGCCGCTGAACCGGATCGGGGGGCGCATTGCCAGATGGGGGTTCAGCGCGAATACAATCACCCTTGCGGGGCTTGGCTTCGGGCTGGCGGCAGCGGGGGCTGTGGTGGCGCAGGCCTATATTGTTGCGGTGCTGCTGATTGCGGCGTCGCGGCTGGCGGACGGGCTGGACGGGGCGGTTGCACGCGCCCATGGGGTCAGTGATTTTGGCGGCTATCTGGACATCACCTGCGATTATGTTTTCTATGCCGCCATTCCGTTGGCATTCGTCATTCTGGACCCTGCTGCGCACGGGGTGGCGGGGGCGTTCTTGCTGCTAAGCTTCTATGTGAATGCAGGGTCGTTTCTGGGCTTCTCCATTCTGGCAGAGCGGCGCAAGATGCGCAGCACCGCATATGGCGTGAAATCACTGTATTTCACGGGCGGCCTGCTGGAAGGCACGGAAACAATTGCCTTCTTCATTGTGCTGTGCATATTTCCCGGCTGGTTCGTGCCGCTTGCAGTCGGTTTCGGGGTCTTGTGCCTTGTTACGGCTGTGGCGCGGGTCATGCTGGCGTGGAAAGTCTTTCGCCCGCAGTGAGTGCGCGGGGCGGCGGCCGGTCTGGTCAGTCGCGCACAGGTATCCGCTGGGTCAGGCCCACAGGCGCGGACATTTCACGCGGCATGACCAGTTGCGTGACCTGTTCGGCAATGGGGGGCACGGATAACGGGTGCGTGGCGCTGGAATAATCGGACGGGTCGCCAAGGTCGCCCCATTGCCCTTCGTGATACACTTCCAACGCGCTGAAGCCCGCCTTGTAGTCCATTTTCGGGCTGCCCGGCACCCAATAGCCCAGATACACGAAAGGCAACCCCGCCGCGCGCGCCAATTCGATATGGTCCAGGATCATGTATTGACCAAGCGAGTGTTTTTCCATGGCCGGGTTAAAAAAGGAATAGACCAGACTTAGCCCGTCATCCAGAACATCTGTCAAACACACTGCTGACAGGGTTCTGCTGCTGGTGTCGGTGGGCCTGCGATATTCGATAACGCGGGTGCGCACGGGGGTTTCCTCGATCATGGCCGCGAACTCAAAAACGTCCATGTCGGCCATTCCGCCATCGGCATGTCGGCTGTCCAGATAGCTGCGGAACAGATCATATTGTTCCTCGGTGGCCCATGCACTGGTGACTTCGCGCGACAGAAGCGTGTTGCGTTTGCGGGTGCGCCGCTGGCTGCGCGATGGCGCGAAATCGGCCACGCGAATGCGCGCGGACAAACAGGCGCGACAGTCAGAACAGGACGGGCGATACAGCACATTCTGGGACCGCCGGAACCCTTGCTTGGACAAGGTGTCGTTCATCGCCTCTGCCTGATCGCCTTGCAATGCGGTAAACAGCTTGCGTTCCATGCGTCCCTTCAAATAGGGGCAGGGTTGCGGGGCAGTCACATAAAATTGCGGAATTGTCGGTAGACTATGGCGCATGAGTGTAGACTTGTTGGCAAATGGGTCACTGGCAGATTAGCAAGGCTTTGCATCAACGCCAAGCGATCATTGACATAAGCCCCGATCAAGGGGCGATACGGTGCAGCATTGTGGTATTCAGGACAAAATCATGCAGGCCCTGCCGATACGGCGTCAGCAGGATCATGACCATGGACGCAGCCTGCAGCGGCAGAACTGTCCACATGCCGGCATGCATCGCGCTATACCAGAAGGCGGTCATCACATCAGGGGCGCGCCCGTCCAGACGGCGCCATTTCAGGGCGGTGGCCATCATCCCAAAGGTCGCGCCATAGCGCGCCAGCATGATGGTTCGATACGCGATGGACGCGGTGGCAAACAGAACAGGCAGGAAAAACAGGCTGACAAACAGCGTCATGACCAGCCCGACCAACGTAATCGCCAATGTCACCACCAGATCAATCGCCCATGCGCCTACGCGCTTCAGGGGCACATCGGCGTAGAATTCCGGTTGCAATTCGGGGTCAGGCAGGATCATTCCACAAAGTCCGCAAGTGTTGCATTGCTTAGGGACATAAGCACTTGCGGGGCAATTGAAAAGACATGGCGCGGTGTTCCGGCGGCGGCCCAGACCGTTTCAAACGCCATCAGGCGGGGGTCCATCCATATGGGGTGCGGGGTCAGATGGCCAATTGGCGCAACGCCGCCAATGGCAAACCCGGTGGCGCTGCGCACCAACCCCGCATCCGCACGCCCCAATTCCTCGGCTGCCAGTGTTGACGCTTTTTGTGCACACACACGGTTGCCACCGGCCGTCAGGAACAGCCGCACGGCCCCTGATGACACACCGCAAAACAGGATGGATTTCACAATCTGGTCGATCTCGCAGCCGCAGGCGGCGGCGGCCTGTTCGGCGGTGCGGGTTTCGCCGGCTTCGATAATCGTGTCAGGCAGGCCCGCATCCGACAGGGCGCGGGCCACACGTTTCAGCGATTTGCTCATGCCGCTTAGTCCAGATTGTCCAGAACCTCGGCCAGGGTGCCGATCAACTGGTCGATATGGGCTTTTTCAATGATCAGCGGGGGCGACATGGCAATGATATCGCCGGTGGTGCGGATCAGCACGCCCTTGTCATAGGCTTTCAGGAACGCATTGAAGGCACGTTGCGTCGGCGCACCTGCAATCGGTTCCAGTTCCACCGCGCCGATAAGCCCCATATTGCGAATATCGATGACATGGCGGCGGCCCTTCAGGGAATGCACCGCATCTTCCCAATAGGGCGCCAGTTCTGCCGCGCGGTCAAACAGCGCTTCTTCGCGGTAGGTTTCCAGCGTGGCCAGCCCCGCCGCAGAGGCAATCGGGCAACCGGAATAGGTGTAGCCGTGGAACAGCTCGATCAGGTTTTCAGGCCCCGTCATGAAAGCGTCGTGGATTTCCGCACTTGTCAGCACCGCGCCCATTGGGATGACCCCGTTCGTCAGGCCCTTGGCACAGGCGATCATATCGGGCACCACGTCAAAATGCTGCGCGGCAAAGGCGCTGCCCAGACGGCCAAATCCGGTGATCACCTCATCAAAGATCAGCAAAATCCCGTGCTTGCGGGTAATTTCGCGCAGGCGCTGCAAATACCCTTTGGGCGGGATCAGAACGCCCGTGGACCCTGCCACAGGTTCCACAATGACCGCCGCAACCGTATCAGCCCCATGAAGGGCCACGATGCGTTCCAGTTCATCAGCCAGATTTGCCCCATGTTCGGGCTGGCCGCGTGACCATTGGTTTTCAGGAATATGGGTGTGGGGCATGTGGTCAACCCCAGTCAGAAGCGTGCCGAAATGGCGGCGGTTATTGACAATGCCACCGACGGAAATTCCGCCGAAATTCACCCCGTGATAGCCACGTTCCCGCCCGATCAGGCGGGTACGGCTGGCATTGCCCTTGGCACGATGATAGGCCAGCGCGATTTTCAGCGCAGTTTCCACGCTTTCGGACCCCGAATTGGTGAAAAACGCGTGGTCAATGCCGTCGGGGGCCAGGTCGACCAGCCGGTTTGCCAACTCGAACGCTTTGGGATGGCCCATCTGGAAGGCGGGGGCGTAATCCAGTTCAGCGGCCTGTTTCTGGATGGCCTCGGTTATTTTCGGGCGTTTATGCCCTGCGTTGCAGCACCAAAGCCCGGCTGTGCCGTCCAGCACCTGCCGCCCGTCCGAAGTGGTGTAAAACATCCCATCTGCGGCCACCAGCATGCGCGGGGCTTGCTTGAACTGGCGGTTGGCCGTGAACGGCATCCAGAAGGCGCGCAGGTCGTTGGGCGTTGGGCGGTCGAGGGCCATGGCAGTTTCTCCCGTGAATTTGATCAAAAGACGCTACCATATTTGCGCGCCATGACAAGAGGGCAGACACGGAGGGGGGGCAGGCACGGGGGCGGGCAGACACGGGGTCAGACAAACACCATCAGAGCCGACAGGGCAAGAAACCCGGCCATGATGCGCATGAAGGCGCGCCAATGCGCCGGGTTGCGCAATAATGTTGTCAACAGCGCGCCAGCACTGGTCCAGAACAGGCACACCCCCAGATTTACCGAACTGAACGCAAGACCAAGGCGCAGCCCCTCCAGTGCGGGCGTCATTCCCGCGCCATATCCCGCAGATGCAGCAAAAGCTATCGCCCAGACCTTGGGGTTGATCCATTGAAACAGCGCAGCTTGCAACAATGTCATGGGGTGTCCGCCATCCTGCGCGCCAGATGCGGGGCGGCGTGTCGCATTGAAATAGGACCACGCCATATACAAAATCCAACTGGCGGCCAGCACGCGCAACGCCAGCGCCAATGCAGGATTGGCCAGCACCAGCGCCCCCACCCCAAGCCCGGTAATGCCTGCAGTAATGCCAACCCCGATGACCACCCCGAACAAATGCGGCAATGTGCGCCTGAACCCGAAACGCGCCCCCGATGCTGTCAGCATGACAACATTCGGGCCGGGCGAAAACAGGCCAAGAAAGACGAAACTGTACAGCAGCGGGTCAAGCAGGGTCATGCGCGCAGTCAGACAATGTTTTCAGCGCAATGACAAGCATGTGAATGCGCGCAGGGGCGGCAGGTGTGGGGGGCATGGCGGGCTTGGACCGTGCGGGATGCACCACCAGCCCCAAGGGGGCGCAGAAACATCCCGCCTTGGCGAATTGGCCGAATTGACCTTATGCCCAACGAGGGGCAAAGTCAGCGCATGACATTCTGGCCCATCACCCGTTCCCCGATTCCCTTTGACCGTGCTGCAGGCACGGAAGCGCGCGCGCTTTTCCCTGGGCTGGCCCCATCGCTGGCTGATCTGGTTGATGGCGCGGCAGGGTGCAGCCCCTATCTGAAAACGCTGATGACGCGCGAACGTGACTGGATTGCGGGGGCGTTTGACACCGACCCCTGGGCCTATCTGCAAGCGGAACTGGATGCGCTGGACGGGGTCGCACTGGTGCAGGTGTCGGCCCGCCTGCGGCAGGCAAAACGGCGTGTGGCCCTGCTGGCCGCGCTGGCCGATCTGGGCGGCGTTTGGTCGCTGGATCAGGTCACCGGTGCATTGAGCGACCTTGCCGACCGCGCCACCCATGTGGCCCTGACCACCCTTGTGGCCGATGAAATCCGGCGAAAGAAGTTGCCCGGTGCCACGCCCGGGGATGCCGCCACAGGCGCGGGAATGGTCGTTCTGGCCATGGGCAAGATGGGCGCGCGCGAATTGAATTATTCGTCCGATATTGACCTGATTTGCCTGTTTGACGAAACCCGCTTCAGCGCTGATGATTATCTGGAGGCGCGCGCCAGTTTCATTCGTGTCACGCGCAAGCTGTGCGGGGTGTTGTCGGACCGCACAGATGAAGGGTATGTTTTCCGCACCGATCTGCGCCTGCGGCCGGACCCGTCAGTAACGCCTGTATGCCTGTCCATGGATGCGGCGGAACGCTATTACGAAAGCCTGGGGCGGACATGGGAACGCGCGGCCTATATCAAGGCGCGGCCCTGCGCGGGCGATCTGGCCGCAGGGGCGCGGTTTCTGGAAACGCTGCGCCCGTTTGTGTGGCGCAGGCATCTGGATTTCGCGGCCATTCAGGATGCCCATGACATGCGCCTGCGTATCAAGGCGCATAAGGGTCTGGGCGGGGCGCTGTGTCTGGAAGGGCATGACATCAAGCTGGGACAGGGCGGCATACGCGAGATTGAATTTTTCACCCAGACCCGCCAGTTGATTGCGGGCGGGCGCGATGCGGATTTGCGCAGCTCGCGCACTGTTGACGGGCTGGCCGCATTGGCCGCCAAAGGCTGGATTCCCCGCGATGTCGCCGAAAAGCTGACCGCGCATTACATTGAGCACCGCGAAATTGAACACCGCCTGCAAATGGTGCAGGACGCGCAGACACAGAAACTGCCCACCAGCGCCGAGGCATTGGACCGGATTGCGCGTTTCGTCGGGCTGTCGGACACGCGGCATTTCCGCGACCGTCTGCTGGGCCGGTTGCGCGATGTCGCGGAACTGACAGAAGGGTTCTTTGCCCCCGATGCGGGCCATGGCGGGGACGAACCCGACCTGTCGCAGGCCCAGCAAGACATTATCGACGGGTGGCGCAGCTACGCGGCGCTGCGGTCCGAACGGGCCAAGGAATTGTTCAAACGCGTGCGCCCCGCATTGCTGACCCGGTTGCAAGACGCCGCCGACCCCGAAGCGGCGCTTGTGCAATTCGACCGTTTTCTGGGGGGGCTGCCTGCAGGGGTGCAGCTGTTCGCCCTGTTTGACGCCAACCCCCAACTGATTGACCTGATCGTCGATATTTGCGCCACCTCGCCACGACTGGCCAGCTATCTGTCGCGCAATGCGGCAGTGTTTGACGCGGTCATCGGGGGCGGATTCTTTGCGCCATGGCCCGGAGCGGCAGCGTTGCAACATGATCTGGCCGACCGGCTGGCGCAGCTGGACGATTATGAACGCCAGTTGGATGCCGCGCGCATCTGGGCGCGGGAATGGCATTTCCGGGTGGGGGTCCATCACCTGCGCGGGCTGCTGGATGCGTTCGAGGCCGGGGCGGAATATGCCGCACTTGCGGAGGCGACGCTTGGGGCGCTTTGGCCTGTTGTGGTGGCCGAATTCTCGCGCAGGCATGGCCCGCCGCCCGGTCAGGGGGCTGTTGTTCTGGGCATGGGGTCACTGGGCGCGGGGCGATTGAATGCGGCGTCTGATCTGGACTTGATTGTGATATATGATGCCGATCCGTCGCAAAATTCCGATGGTCCGCGCCCGCTGGACACGCGCAGCTATTACGCGCGGCTGACCAAGGCGTATCTGGCCGCCATCAGCGCCCCCACTGCCGAAGGGCGGCTGTATGAAGTGGATATGCGGCTGCGCCCGTCGGGGCGGCAAGGCCCTGTTGCCACCAGCCTGACTGCGTTTCGGGACTATCAGTTCAACGAGGCGTGGACATGGGAACATATGGCGCTGACACGCGCAAGGCGGGTGGCGGGGTCGGTGGCGCTTGGCGACACAATCGAAGGGGTGCGCCGGACCTTGTTGCAGGACAAATCCACCGGCGCGGGTATTCGCCGCGATGTGGCCGATATGCGCGCCAGATTGTCTGACGCCAAGCCCGCGCATGGGATATGGGACGCCAAGGCCGGGCCGGGGCGGTTGATGGATATCGAACTGGCCGCGCAATTCTGCGCGCTTGCCGCCGGGCATCATGGCCGCCGGGTCGAACAGCAGTTGCGCGCGGGCGTCAAGGCCGGGGTCATCAGCGCGCAGGATGAAGCCTGCCTTCTGCGCGCCTATCGCCTGTGCTGGACAATGCAGGCCACGGGGCGGCTGCTGGCAGACCAGATTTCCGATGTCGCGGACCTTGGCCGGGGGGGGCAGAAGTTTATCTTGGCATCAGTGGGGTGTGACAGCGTGTCAGCGCTGGCCAGCCGTTTGAAAGACATGTCTATGCGGACCGCTTCGGTGATTGATTCAATCTTCACCTCAACTACGGCAAATCAGGATGACCCAGAAAATGACAGCACATCATGACCCGAAGGGGTTGATCCGCGAAAGCTACCGTATTGAGGGAATCAGCATGGGGGAATGCCGGTCCATCCTTGTGGACTGGGCGCTAAGCCTGCCTGCGGATCATGACCCGATGCAGGCACTTACGGCCCTTTTGGGCCAGTATGGCACCCTTGCGCCTGACCACCCCATGACCGCGCTTTTGCAAGAAGGGCTGGCGCCGCGCCCGCAACGGCCACGCCGGGGGCGCGGCAGATGACCTGCCCCGATGTCGTGGACCACGAAGTTGATGCAATCGGCCTGCTCTGCCCGTTGCCCGTGCTGAAGGCGCGCAAATGCCTGCAGGACATGGCACCCGGTCAGGTGTTGCGGGTGCTTGCCTCCGACCCGGCAGCGGTGGTTGATATTCCCCATTTCTGCCAGCAATCAGGCCACAAGCTGTTGCATTCGGAAACTGCCGGTTCGGCAACGGCCTATTTCATTCGCTGCTGTTGAGTTGCACCTGGTGCGCCGCCATGCGCCGCGCCAGAGCATGTCGCGCAAAAGTGGGAACCGGTTTTGCGCAACAGGCTTTAGGATTTTCGCAATTGCAGTTCACGGGCCACTTCGGCGCGCACCAGCTTGCGGATATTGCGCGTGATCCGTTCGCCCAATTCGCCCTGTAATTCCTGGCGCACAATATTTGCAACGATCTGTTGCAGCATCGCTTCGTCAATCACGGGATCATCAGCGCCCATATGCGGCGGGTCTGGCTGTGCAGGTGTCGTGTTGGTGTCAGTTGCCGTGGCCGGGGATGACGGGTTTTGCCCCTGGGCAAGCACCTGTTCCAGCCGCGCCAATGTCGCTTCAAGCGACACATCACCATCGGTGTCGGGCGCAGTGTCGGGGGATGGGTCATGCGCGGCTTTCTGGTCAGCGTGGCGCTGGTTCATGACGCGCAGCATATGCACAGCGTTGGGCGCCCCGGCAGGCGCACCAATTCCGGCGGCAAGGGCGGCCCCGTCGGGCGTGTCAGGCTGGGGGGCGGGGCTGTCCTGGGCGTCACGGCTATGGTGCAGGTCGGGGCTGTGGGGCGCAGTGTTCCCCGCTGCTGCAACAGGCCCGCCCTGCCCGGTTTCCACGGATTCCACGACGGTCTGGTCGGCTGGCACGCGCAAAGCGGATGTCAAAATCAGCTTTCCGGGGCCAGTATCGCCGCCTTGTTCGGGGTCCGCCTGCCCCTGAACGGGGCCCTTCTGTCGGGGGGGGTCCTGTGCGACCAGCCTGCGAATGGATGACAGAACATCCTCAATCTCGCGCCGTGACATTGCGTCTGTCATAGTGCCCTGCCTTGTTCCTTGCCTGCCCGAACCGTGGCCCCGCGCGCCTTCTGGCCGGGCGCATCAGGGACGCTGAAATAGCCTATCCCATAAGTCTTAACGCCTTGTGTCCGGTCGCACAATCATTCTGTTGTGCCTTGCGCCGCCTAGCGCGCCAGCAACACCGCGCTGCACCACAGGTAGCGCACCAATGCCGCCTGCCCGCGCAACCCCGTGCGCGCATAGATGCGTTTGGAATAATTGCGCGCGGTTTCAATGGTCAGGCCCAGTTGGGCTGCCGCACCGGCAAGGCTTGCCCCCTCGCCCAAGGCGCGGGCAAGGCGCGCTTCGGCGCGCGAAATGCCCAGCGCCGCCGCCAGAAACCCTGCATCGGGCAAGGGGGTCATGGTCTGGCGCAGATAGGCCACCGCCTGCCCTGTCGCCGCTTCCCCCGGCACGACCAGCATATCCAGCCCCCCCCCCAGCGCGACCAGCGCAGGCGTGGCGCGGGTTCTGGCGGCACTTAGCACTGCGGCCACATCCAGCCCGCAATCGGCCAACAAGCCAGCCGCGACCTTGTCCATCTCGACAAGCGCGGGTTTGCTTAGGTCCAGCACCAGCGCGCCAATGCCGATACGGCGCGCAAAATCCTGCGTCTGGCGCTGTTGTGCGGTGGCTGCCTGCAGCATATGCCACAGCTCCAGCGCCTGCGCGATATGGGGCGCAAACCCGGCAAGGCGCGCTGTATCCGCCGCACGAAACGCGCCTTTTTCGCGCCGCAAGACCATGCAGGCCGGGCCATGGGTGCAAGTCAGCGCGATGGCGCGGGTGTCCCCCCCCCCCAGCCACACCAGATCGCGCGCAAGGGCGCGGTCATGCAATTCCTCACCCGAATAGACACGCCCCGCGCGCAACCCGGCAAACACCAGCGGCAACGCCACACTGCCCATATGCGCGGCGCGGGGCCTGTCCCAACCCCAATAATGCTGCGACAAAAACAGCATTGCAGACTCTGTTTGGAAAAACGCGGCAAAGCTGCGCAGGAAAACAGGCCAGTCAAGACGATGCGCCCCTGCATCGCCCAGCCCCAGCAACAAGGCGGATTCCTCAGGTTCCAGCATACTTGACCTTCCGCGTCCTACGATCCCGCGCTGCGCGCCGCCCCCCTCCCATATGGCAGGGATGCCCAAGGTTACGGCCAAACATGCGCCATGTCGATTCCCGTCACCGTGAATTCTGCGCTGCGGGGTTGCGCAGGATCAAGTCGATGGCCAGCATAAGATGCTAGATGCACAGGACCACGAAACTGAAGGAATGCCCCCCATGCGCGACACCAGCACCCCATGGGCGACCCCCGCCAAGGATGTTCTGACCCGGCTTGACAGCCGCCCGGAAGGACTGAACCCCGATGACATACGCCAAAAGCTGGACCGCCACGGCGAAAACAGGTTGCCCGACGCCCCCCGCCCCGGCCCGCTGAAGCGCCTTGCGCAGCAGTTCAACAACCTGTTGATTCTGGTGCTTATTGGTGCGGCGGCCATTACCGCCTTGTTGGGCCACTGGATTGATACTGGCGTCATCATGGCAGTGGTTATCCTGAATGCGGTCATCGGTTTCGTGCAGGAAGGCCGCGCCGAGGCCGCACTGGACGCACTGCGCGACATGCTGGCCCCCAAGGCGAATGTCATCCGCGCAGGCCAGCGCCAAACTGTTTCCGGGGCAGACCTGGTTCCAGGGGATATTGTGCTGCTGGACGCGGGCGACAAGGTGCCTGCCGATCTGCGCTTGCTGGAGGTGGCGGGCCTGTCGGTGGAAGAAGCCATCCTGACAGGCGAATCCGTGCCCGTGCGCAAATCAACCGCGCCCGTGGACGCCAATGCCGATTTGGGGGACCGCAGCGCAATGGTGTTCAGCGGCACCATGGTGGCCGAAGGCACGGCGACAGGGGTTGTCACCGCGACGGGCCAAAATACCGAAATTGGCCGCATCAGCACCATGATGGGACAGGTCCAGACGCTGAAAACCCCGCTTATCCGCCAGATGGAGGTGTTTGCAAAATACCTGACCGGGTTTGTCATGGCCTTGTCGGCGGCGATTCTGGGGTTCACGCTGGCCTTCCGGGATACCCCGTTTGCCGAAGCGTTCATGATTGTGGTGGGCCTGTTTGTCGCCGCCATCCCCGAAGGGTTGCCCGCTGTGCTGACCGTCACACTGGCCATCGGGGTGCAGACCATGGCGCGGCGCAACGCCATTATCCGCCGCCTGCCCATTATCGAAACGCTGGGGGCCGTGTCCACGATCTGTTCGGACAAGACAGGCACCTTGACGCGCAATGAAATGATGGTGGCGTCGGTGGTCACTGCGACCGGCACCGCAACAGTCACCGGCGAGGGGTATTCGCCGGAAGGCCAGATTACCGGCGCCGACCCCGCTGCGCTGGACGCTATGGCAAGGATTGCCGCGCTGTGCAACACCGCCGCGCTTGTTCAGGGCGCGCAAGGCTGGCGCGTCGAGGGGGACCCGATGGAAGGGGCGCTGCTGGCCTTTGCCGCGCGGGCCGGGCGCGACCCCGACCACCGCCCCAAACCCCGCGCCAGCATCCCGTTTGATGCGCGCTATCGCTATATGGCGGTGTTGCAGGCCGGGGAAATCCTGCTGAAGGGCGCGCCTGAACAGGTGATCGCGCATTGTGACCGGCACCTGGGACCAGACGGCCCGCAACCGCTGGACCGCAGCTACTGGAACGACGCGGCCCATGCGATTGCCAATAACGGCCAGCGGGTTCTGGCGCTGGCACAGATGGCCCATGACGGCGATGATCTGACACATGAGACTGTGGCCAGGGGGCTTGTTCTGGTGGGCCTTGTCGGCCTGATTGACCCGCCCCGCGACGAAGCGATTGCCGCTGTTGCCGAGTGCCACAATGCGGGAATTTCCGTCAAGATGATCACGGGCGACCACGCAGGCACGGCCGCCGCCATTGGCCGCCAGATCGGGCTGAAACAGACGGATGCGCCCCTGACGGGTGCCGAGATCGACCAGATGGACGATGCAACACTGGAAGCCGCCATCCGGCGCACGGATGTTTTTGCCCGCACCAGCCCCGAACACAAGTTGCGACTGGTGCAGGCGCTTCAGGCGGACGGGGCCGTTGTGGCCATGACCGGCGACGGGGTGAATGACGCGCCCGCGCTGAAGCGCGCGGATGCCGGTATTGCCATGGGGCAAAAAGGGTCCGAGGCCGCGCGCGAAGCGTCCGATTTCGTGCTGGCCGACGACAATTTCGCGTCCATCGCGGAAGCGGTGAAACAGGGGCGCGCGGTCTATGCGAACCTGAAGAAAGTCATCACCTTTTTGTTACCGGTCAATGGCGGGGAATCAATTTCACTGATCATTGCGGTTTTGTTCGGGCTGATGCTGCCCATCACGCCGCTGCAAATCCTGTGGGTGAATATGGTCAGTTCGGTGGCGCTGGCCATGTCGCTGGCCTTTGAACGCGCCGAAGCCGGGATCATGCGCCAGCCCCCCCGCGCGGCCAATGCCCCGATTCTGTCGCGCTTTATCCTGTGGCGGGTTTTTCTGGTGTCCATCCTGTTTGCGGTGGGCATATTCGGCCAGTTCGGGCTGGCACAGGCACAGGGGGCGGGACTGGAGGAAGCGCGCACCATGGCCTTGAACACCCTTGTCGCAATGGAAGTGTTCTATCTGTTTTCAGTGCGCTACCGGCACGGTTTCTCAATTTCATGGCAAGGGGTCAAGGGCACGCCAGCCGTGCTGATCGCAATTGCGCTTGTGGTGGTGCTACAAGCGGGGTTCACCTATCTGCCGGTCATGCAGGGCCTGTTTGACACAACGCCCCTTAGCGCATGGCAGGTGGTGCAATGCGCGCTGGCAGGGGTGGCGCTGCTGCTGGTGCTGGAGTTGGACAAACACGCCGCGCGCACATGGAAAAAGCTGGGATCATCCACCGCGCCATAGACCACGGCTTGTCACATTCGCGGGGCGCGCGTCAGCACACAATCCGGCACAAACGACATGCTTTGGCCTAATTACAGCCAGATTCACCTGTCATCTGGCAACCAGAGTTATTGTGTCTGGAGCATGTCATGAATAGTCAGATCATCATCCGTGGAACGGCAATTGCAATTGCAGGTATTGCAGCATCCATTTTTGCGGCCAAGGAATTCATGGTGCAATCCCCGCAGCCCCACGCCCAGGCACAGGTTTCGCCGCAAAATACCAACGGGTCCGTTGTCGGTGCCAGTTTGCTGGGGGGCGCGTCATCGGATGTCAGCGCCCAACCGGCAGCGGCGCAGCCAGAGGATGCGCTGGCATTCGATCTGGATTTGGCCAATGACATGACCGGTGACATGGCACAACCCACATTGCCCGACGCGGAGCTGGTGTTGGGTGCGCTGGACAATCGCGCGCCAAGCGATACCGCATCGCGGCTGGATGTCGATTTCCGCCCCGAACTGGCACTGGCCGAAACCAGCACACGCGACAATGACGCCAGTTGCACGCCCGTCCTGACACTGGACGCCAGCGTTGATGCCCTGCTGAACCTGCGCGTTAATGCGCCATGCAACCCATCCGAACGTGTTGTCATCAGCCATGATGATCTGGCCTTCAGCGCCTATTCCGATGCGGACGGGGTTCTGTCGGCCTATATTCCCGCTTTGTCCGAAAATGCCAGTGTCGATGCGTTTCTGGAAGATGGAACCGTTCTGCAGGGCACTGTGACAGTGCCTGATGTGGCGCTTCATCACCGTGTCATTGTGCAATGGACCGGGGATATTGGCCTAAGCCTGCACGCCTTTCATCGCGGGGCGGAATATGGCAGCAATGGCCATATTCACGCCTCTCGCCCGTTTGATCCCGACCTTCAGGAAGCGTTCGTCATTGGTCTGGGCGAAGCGCGCGGCCCCGAACCGATGCTGGCGCATATCTATTCTGTGCCCGTCAACATGCTGGACCAATCGCGCATGGAACTTGAAGCGGTGCATGATATGCGCAGCTGCGGAACGGATGTGTCCGCCTATATCATGCAAACCGGGGGCGGGATGCGCGCCGAATTGAAGGAATTGTTGCTGTCCATGCCCGCATGCGGCATGGATCAGGGGTTGGCGGTCATCGCCCTGCCGTTCGAGCATGCCCAACAGGCACAACCGCTGGCCCTTGACGACGCCCCTGTGACACTGGCAGCCCGTCAGGACTAAAGCATATAGCGTTCATTCGCATTCACGCCACACACTCCAACTTATTGATTGCGCAGGTTCGAGAAGCGCAAAACCGGTTCCCACTTTTGCGCGACATGCTCTAACGCATCGCACGCACCACCGGGGGGCCTGCAGCTATAACAAGCCGCTGCTGCGAAAGCTAAGCTCGCAGGCCTGTCCAATCACGATATGGTCGTGCAAGGTAATCGACAACGCATCGCATGCGGCAAGTATGGTTTGCGTCATGTCAATATCCGCCTGCGAGGGGGTGGGGTCCCCGGACGGGTGATTATGCACCAGAATTAACGCCGAGGCATTCAATTCCAATGCGCGGCGCAGGATTTCACGCGGATAAACCGGCACATGATCAACTGTGCCCTGTCCCTGCGCCTCATCCGCGACAAGGACATTCTTGCGGTCCAGAAACAGCACGCGAAACTGTTCCGTGTCACGGTGTGACATGGTGGTATGGCAATAATCCAGCAAGGCGGCCCAACTGGAAATGATGGGCCTGTTCATCACCTTCGCGCGGGCCATGCGCTGCGCGCAGGCTGCCGCAAGTTTCAGTTCCACAATCACGGCATCCCCCACACCCGGCACCGCGCGCAAGCGCCCTTCAGGGGCAGCAATCACGCGGTTCAGATCGCCGAACATGTCCATCAAGGCGCGCGCAAGCGGTTTGACATCCTGCCGCGGGATGGCGCGAAACAGCAGCAATTCCAGCAATTCGTAATCGGGCATTGCATCCGCGCCGCCGTCAAGGAAGCGCGCGCGCAATCTTTTGCGGTGGTCGCGCAAATAAGATGGCACTGTCGCGCCCGAAGGCGTGGTGGCAACCGCTGCCCCCCCATCGGCAAAAAGGGGCAAAGCCGCGTCTGAAAATCCCGAACTTTCCTGTTTCATAGCCGGTATCTTGCCCGCAAAGGGCTAAGAAACCGTTAACCACGCCGGGGCCGGGTTTCAGTTTTTCATACCATCCCAGAAGCTTTTGACCTTGTCAAAGAACCCGCTGCTTTCGGGGTTGTTTTCCGCACTCAGCTTCTCAAACTCGGCCAGCAATTCCTTCTGGCGCGCGGTCAGGTTGACAGGGGTTTCCACGGCCAGTTCAATCAGCATGTCACCCTGCCCGCCGCCGCGCAAGGCGGGCATCCCCTTGCCGCGCAGGCGCATTTGCCGCCCCGACTGGCTGCCTGATGGAATTTTCACGCGAGAGCGGCCACCGTCAATTGTGGGCACTTCCACTTCGCCCCCAAGGGCGGCGCGCGCCATGCTGACGGGGACATGACAATACAGCGTCACACCGTCGCGTTTGAATATCTGGTGTTCGGCCACATTGACGAAGATATACAAATCCCCCGCCGGGCCACCGCGCAGTCCTGCCTCGCCCTCGCCGGACAGGCGAATACGGGTGCCGGTTTCCACACCTGCGGGAATACTGACCGACAGGGTTGATTCCTTCTCCACGCGCCCTGCCCCGCCACAGGCCGCGCAGGGGTTCTTGACGATCTGGCCATTGCCCCCACAAGTGGGACAGGTGCGTTCCACAGTGAAGAACCCTTGTTGCGCACGCACCTTTCCCATGCCCGAACAGGTCGGGCAGGTCACGGGTTCAGCGCCCCCTTCAGCGCCAGTGCCGCTGCAGGCGTCGCATTGGGACTGGCGCGGCACACGAATGGTCTTGCGCGTTCCACTGAACGCTTCTTCCAGCGTGATGCGCAGGTTATAGCGCAGGTCCGACCCGCGGCTGGCGCGCGCGCGCGCCCCCCCGCGCCCACCACCGACAAAATCCCCGAACAGGTCTTCGAACACATCGGAAAACGCACTGGCAAAATCGCCATTGCCCGAAAAACCGCCCCCCCGCGCGCCGGGGTTGCCACCGCCGCCGCCCATGCTGCCGTCAAATGCCGCATGGCCGAAACGGTCATAGGCGGCCTTGCGGTCAGGGTCTTTCAGCGCGTCATAGGCTTCATTGGCTTCCTTGAACTGCGCTTCGGCATTGGGGTTGTCGGAATTGCGGTCGGGGTGTAATTCCTTGGCTTTTTTGCGATAGGCTTTCTTGATTTCCTCGCTCGATGCGGACCGGCTGACACCCAGAACTTCATAGAAATCGCGTTTGGCCATGTGGGCTTACTTTCCAATGATGCAACCGGCCTGAACGGGTGTCAGACCGGCTGCGGGTTTCCTGCCAAGGGGTTTACTTGCGTTTGTTGTCGCCAAGATCTTCGAAATCGGCATCCACAATGTCATCATCCACGCTGCGCGGTTCATCCGCATCTGCATCAGCCCCTTCGGCGGCGTCTGCCTGCGCTTTATAGATGGCCTCGCCCAGTTTCATGGACGCTTCGGTGACATTCTGAATACCGGATTTGATCTTGCCGGCATCTTCGCTTTCGACAGTTTCCTTCAGCGCCGCAATCGCCAGTTCGATCGCTTCAACTGTGGTCGGGTCCACTTTGTCCTTGTGTTCTTCCACGGCTTTTTCGGTGGAGTGGATCAGGCTTTCGGCCTGGTTCTTCGCCTCGACCAGTTCGCGGCGTTTCTTGTCGGCCTCGGCATTGGCTTCGGCGTCCTTGACCATTTTTTCAATGTCGTCATCCGACAGACCGCCAGACGCCTGAATCGTGATCTTCTGTTCCTTGCCGGTGCCCTTGTCCTTGGCGGACACATTGACAATGCCGTTGGCGTCAATGTCGAAAGTCACCTCGATCTGGGGCATCCCGCGCGGGGCCGGGGGAATATTCTCAAGGTTGAACTGGCCCAGCATCTTGTTGTCGGCGGCCATTTCACGTTCGCCCTGGAACACGCGGATTGTCACAGCGCTTTGGTGGTCTTCGGCCGTTGAAAACACCTGGCTTTTCTTGGTCGGAATGGTGGTGTTGCGGTCGATCAGACGGGTGAACACCCCACCCAGCGTTTCAATGCCCAGCGACAGCGGCGTGACATCCAGCAGAACCACATCCTTGACATCGCCTTGCAGCACACCTGCCTGAATGGCCGCACCCATGGCCACAACTTCGTCAGGGTTCACACCTTTATGCGGTTCCTTGCCGAAGAAATTGGTCACTTCTTCGATCACTTTGGGCATGCGGGTCATACCGCCGACCAAAATAACCTCGTCAATGTCGCCCTTGGACAGGCCTGCATCTTTCAGCGCGGCAGCGCAAGGTTTCAGCGAGTTCTTGATCAGGTCGCCCACCAGTGATTCCAGCTTGGCGCGGGTCAGTTTCATGACAAGGTGCAGCGGCTGGCCGGTGTTCTTGTCCATGCTGATGAAGGGCTGGTTGATTTCCGTCTGGCTGGAGCTGGACAGTTCGATCTTGGCCTTCTCGGCGGCCTCTTTCAGGCGCTGCAGGGCCATTTTATCCAGCGTCAGGTCAACGCCATTCTCTTTCTTGAACTCATCCGCCAGATAATTGACGATGCGCATGTCAAAATCTTCGCCACCAAGGAAGGTGTCGCCATTTGTGGATTTCACTTCGAACAGGCCATCATCGATTTCCAGAATGGTAATGTCGAACGTGCCGCCGCCAAGGTCATAGACCGCTATGGTGCGGGTTTCTTTCTTGTCCAGGCCATAGGCCAGCGCTGCCGCAGTGGGTTCGTTGATGATGCGCAGCACTTCCAGACCGGCAATCTTGCCTGCATCCTTGGTGGCCTGACGCTGGGCGTCGTTGAAATAGGCAGGCACCGTGATAACGGCTTGCGTGACCTTTTCGCCCAGATAGCTTTCGGCGGTTTCCTTCATCTTTTGCAGGATGAAGGCGGAAATCTGGCTGGGGCTGTATTTTTCGCCGCGCGATTCGACCCAGGCATCGCCATTCCCGCCATCAATGATGTTATAGGGAACAAGGTTCTTGTCCTTTTCCACTTCGGCATCAGTCAGGCGGCGCCCGATCAGGCGCTTGACGGCAAACACAGTGTTGGTGGGGTTGGTCACGGCCTGACGTTTCGCAGGCTGGCCGACAAGGCGTTCATTTTCCGTAAACGCCACGATGGACGGCGTGGTGCGCGCGCCTTCGGCGTTTTCAATAACCCGTGCGGCTGCCCCGTCCATGATGGCAACGCAAGAGTTGGTGGTCCCAAGGTCGATCCCGATGACTTTAGCCATGATGTGCATCCTCTTCTTCAAGCGATGTGGCAGCGGGCTGGTCCTGTCAGGCCCCGGCCCATCTGTTTTTCGTTGCAACACCCCGCTGGGGGGTGACTTGATCGCTATATAGGAAGGGGGTTTGGGGGCTGCAACCGTAACAGAGCTGTGAATTGCATATCATCCAAGAATTTCTTGGCGCAGACAGCCCCGCCACTGGCCCTTCGCCCCCGTTTGGCACGGCGGGCGCGCGCGCGGCGGGTCGCATGATGCCCCTGCCCCCTGCCCTGTCAGGCGGCCAGACCGCGCCCTTTCAACAGCGCGTCCACCCCCGGCATACGCCCGCGAAATGCGGTATACAGGGCCTCTGCCTCGTCACGGCCACCGGCGGACAGGATGAAGCGTTCCAGCTTCGCGGCTGTGCCAGCATCGAACGCGCTGCCTGCTTCGCGGAAAGCCTCGAACGCGTCGGCGTCCATGACTTCGGACCACATGTAGCTGTAATACCCGCTGGAATAGCCATCACCCGAAAACACATGCGCGAAATGCGGCGTTGCATGGCGCATGCGGATCGCGCGCGGCATGCCAAGGCCGTCCAGCACCTGCGCCTGTTTCTGCATGGGGTCGGCAGGGGGCGGGCCATCATGAAATTCCAGATCAACCAAAGCCGATGCCACATATTCCACTGTGGCAAATCCCTGATCGAAGTTTTGCGCGGCCAGCAGGCGGTCCAGCATGTCCTGGGGCATGGCCTCGCCGGTGTCCACATGGCGGGCATGTTGGGCCAGCACTTCGGGCACTTCCAACCAGTGTTCATACAACTGGCTGGGCAGTTCCACAAAATCGCGTGCCACCGAAGTGCCGGAAATCAGCCCGTAAGTCACATCTGAAAGCATCTGATGCAGCGCATGGCCGAATTCATGAAACAGCGTGCGCGCATCGTCATAGGACAGCAGCGCGGGCTTGCCCTTGGCGAAATTGCAGATATTCACCACGATGGGCCGCACATCACCGCCCAGCTTGCGCTGGCTGCGCATGGTCGAACACCACGCGCCGGACCGTTTGGACCCGCGCGCGAAATAATCACCAATGAACACCGCCATATGCTGGCCATTGCGTGTCACGTCCCATGCGCGCGCATCAGGGTGGTACAGGGCCACATCCAGCGGGCGGAATTCAAGCCCGAACAGGCGGTTTGCGCAGTCAAACGCAGCCGCAATCATGCTGTCCAGCGACAGATAGGGTTTCAGCGCGGCCTCATCCAGATCATGTTCCGCGCGGCGCAGTTTTTCCGCGTAGAAACGCCAGTCCCACGGTTCCAGCGGGCCATCATAGCCGTCGGCATGCAGCATCGCTTCCAGTTTCGCGGCGTCGGCCATGGCTTTGGCGCGCGCGGGCGTCCAGACCTGCATCAGCAAATCGCGCACCGCGTCTGGCGTTCCCGCCATTTCGGTTTCCAGCTTGTAGCGCGCGAAATTCGCATAGCCCAGAAGCGTGGCGCGTTCAGCGCGCAGGGCCAGAATTTCAGCGGCTATCGCGCGGTTGTCGGTGTCGCCCCCATTCGCACCGCGCGCGGTCCATGCCTGATAGGCGGTCTTGCGCAAGTCGCGGCGCGTGGAAAACTGCAAGAACGGCACAATCAGCGAGCGGTTCAGCGTGACCACATGGCCATCGCGCCCGCGTTCTTCGGCGGCGGCTTTTGCACTGGCCACCGCAAAATCCGGCAGGCCCGAAAGATCATCCAGCGCCATGACCCAATCGCGTTCATCGGCCAGCAGGTTCTGGGTAAATTGCGTGCCCAATGTGGCAAGGCGGGATTTAACGTCGGTCAGGCGGGCGGCATCTGGCCCCTGCAGCGCCGCCCCTGCGCGCACGAACATGCGCCGGTACAGCAGCAGCACGCGCGCTTGTTCGGCATTCAGCCCAAGGGTGTCGCGGCTGTCCCACAATGTTTCAATCCGGTCAAACAGCTTGCGGTTATTGATGATTTCTGACGAATAGGCGGACAGTTTTGGGGACAATTCGCGCTGCAGCGCGTCGCGGTCAGGGTTGGCGTCACTGCCCGACAGGTTGAAAAACACCCCCGCCACACGGTCCAGCAGGTCATCAGCGCGCTCCATCGCGTCAATGGTGTTGCCGAATGTCGGCGCGTCGGGATTGTCGGCAATCGCGGCATAGGCCGCGCGCCCGGCCTGCATGGCGGCATCAAAGGCAGGGGCGAAATCGGCATCTGCGATTTCGGCAAACGGGGGAAGCTGGAAATCAGTGTGCCATTGGGCAAGAAGCGGGTTTGTCATGGGCTGGCCTTTGCGGTGCGGGTTGATCCCAAGCTAGGTCCGATCTGCGGCAGGTTCAATGGCCGCAATCCGCTATTGCAGGGATGCGGCCTGTCGTGCCACGGCAGCCACATCAAGGCTAAGCTGCAGCGCCTGTTCCATATGTGCAATCGCAACCCAACGCGCGTCCAACGCGTCATCAGCCGCAACCGGGTCGCCGGCTTGCCAGTCACATTGCACCGCAATCAGGGCGAAATGCTGCACCATCGCGCCATTTTCAGCGTGGCCATAGGCATCAAGGGCCGTGAACACCCGCCGCGCAACCGCCCGGACGCCGGTTTCCTCAAATAATTCCCGTTCGGCAGCGGCCAGCAGGGTTTCGCCAAATTCCAGCTTGCCCCCCGGAAACCCCCACAGGCCCGCATCGGGCGGGTTGGCGCGCTGGATCAACAGCACCTGCCCGTCACGGATAACTACCGCCAGAACGGCGGGGATGGGACGCATGGGCAGGGCGGGCGGATTATGGACCATGACACGCAAGGTAGCGCCCGCCAGCACGCGCCGCAAGCCGCCACAGCGGCAATGCAGCGCGCGGCTCACCCCCTCTAGCCGTCAGCGCGGATATTCTGATTGGTCGGGTCATAGGGGCTGTCAGCGGTGACAGTGGCATCCCACAGCTGGTTGAACATGCGCACCTTCAGCTTTTGCCCTTCCACCGCCAGATCGGGGCGCACATAGCCCATGCCGATAGATTTGCCAAACACCACCGAATACCCCCCCGAGGTCAGGCGGCCCACCTTGGTGTCGCCTTCATACAGCGCCTCGCGGCCCCATGGATCGGCATCTGCTGGCCCGTCAATCAGCAGCGTGCAGCATTTGGCGCGAATGCCGGTTTGGTCCATCGCGGTTTTGCCGTGGAAGTCCTTGCTCATATCGACAAAGCGCGGCAGGTCCGCTTCCAGCGGGGTGGCGTCGCGGCCCAACTCATTGCCGAACGCGCGATAGGATTTTTCCTGCCGCAGCCAGTTTTGCGCCCGCGCCCCCACCAGTTTCAGCCCCACATCCGCGCCCGCCGCCATAAGCTGGTCGAACAGGTAGTTCTGCATTTCGATGGGGTGGTGCAATTCCCAGCCCAATTCACCGGTATAGGCCACGCGCACCGCGCGCACCGGGCACATGCCCAGTTCGATATTGCGCATCGACAGCCACGGGAAGCGTTTGTTCGACAGCACTGTTGCGGGGTCGGCATCCTTCACCAGTCTGCCCAGCAAATCGCGCGATTTGGGGCCAGCCACGGCAAAAACGCCCCATTGCGTTGTCACATCATGAATGTCGATCCAACCAAATTCGGCCAGTTTATCTTCAGCCGCCTTGCGCAGGTAGTCGCCGTCATAGGCCGTCCATGCGCCAGCGGAAATCAGGTAATATTCATCCTGTGCCAGGCGCACGATGGTATATTCGGTGCGGGTGGTGCCAGTTTGCGTCAGGGCATAGGTCAGGTTGATGCGCCCCACCTTGGGCAGTTTGTTACAGGTGAACCAATCCAGAAACGCAGTCGCACCTGGGCCGCGCACCAGATGTTTGGTAAAGGCAGTGGCGTCGATCATGCCCACCCCTTCGCGGATGGCTTTTGCTTCATCCACCGCATATTGCCACCAGCCGCCGCGCCGGAAACTGCGCGCGGCGTGGTCGTCAAACCCTTGGGGTGCATAGTAATTCGGGCGTTCCCAGCCATTCACGCAGCCAAATTGCGCGCCCTGCGCCTTTACGCGGTCATAACAGGGTGCCGTGCGCAGCGGGCGGCAGGCTTCGCGTTCTTCATCCGGGTGGTGCAAGACATAGACATGCTCATAGCATTCTTCATTCTTGCGCGCGGCATATTCGGTGGTCATCCATGACCCGTAGCGCTTGGGGTCAAGGGCGGCCATGTCGATTTCAGCCTCGCCCTGAACCATCATCTGGGCCAGATAATGGCCCGTGCCGCCCGCGGCGGTAATGCCGAAACTGAACCCCTCGGCCAGCCACATGTTGCGCAATCCCGGTGCGGGGCCGACCAGCGGGTTGCCGTCGGGCGTGTAGCAGATGGGGCCGTTATAGTCGTCCTTAAGCCCCACCGTTTCCGAACTGGGAATGCGGTGAATCATGGACATGTATTCTTCTTCAATCCTGTCCAGATCCAGCGGGAACAGATCGGCGCGGAAGGATTGGGGCACGTCATATTCAAAACACGCAGGCGCATTTCGTTCATAGGGGCCAAGAATCCAGCCACCGCGTTCTTCGCGGACATACCATTTCGCATCCGCATCGCGCAAAACCGGGTGTTCGGGGTGGTTCTTGCGGTATTCGACCAGCATCGGGTCGGGTTCGGTGACGATATACTGGTGTTCCACCGGAATCGCGGGAATTTTAATGCCCAGCAGGCGCGCGGTGCGCTGGGCGTGGTTGCCGGTCGCGGTGACGACATGTTCGGCGGTAATTTCAAACTGCTCCTCGGACGGGACCAGATTGCCGCCCTTTTCCACCATCCGCGTGCACGACACCACCCATTCCGCCCCCGTCCAGCGGTAGCCGTCCACCTGCACCCGGCGCACGATTTCCGCCCCGAACTGGCGCGCGCCCTTGGCCATGGCCTGCGTGACATCGGCGGGGTTTATGTAGCCGTCTGTCGGGTGATAGATCGCGCCTTGCAAATCCTCGGTGCGCACCAGCGGCCAGCGGTCCTTGATCTGGGCAGGGGTCATCCATTCATAGGGAATGCCCACTGATTCCGCCGTGGTGGCATAGACCATATATTCATCCATGCGCGCCTGTGTCTGGGCCATGCGCAGGTTGCCCACAACATAGAACCCTGCATTCAGGCCAGTTTCCGCTTCCAGCGTTTTGTAGAATTTCACACTGTAGTCATGAATATGGCTGGTCGCATAGCCCATGTTGAACAAGGGCAGCAGCCCGGCCGCGTGCCATGTGGACCCTGATGTCAGTTCATCGCGTTCCAGCAGCATGGTGTCCCAGCCCGCCTTGGCCAGATGATACGCAATCGACGCGCCCACCGCGCCGCCGCCGACAACAAGCGATTTGACATGGGTTTTCATTGGCACTCTCCGGCAAGGGTTATTTGCGCCTAGATTGCAAATCCTGCGCCCCTTTGGGCAAGCCACGCCGACATGCGAAGGCGGAAAAACGACGCCGTGCCCAAAAGCTGCGGCATCTTGCGTGCCTGCCCGCAACCGCCTAAGAAATTGGCAGGTTTGTGACGAAAGGCCCCGCATGCATATTTGCCGCACCAAAGCTGCAATCCGCGACACAATGCGCGACTGGCGCAAAACCGGCGCGCCGGTGGTTCTGGTGCCCACAATGGGCTTCTTGCATGACGGGCATATGTCGCTGATGCGGCTGGCGCGCGAACGTGCGGGCACAGACGGGCGCGTGGTGGCCACGATTTTTGTCAACCCCACGCAATTCGGCCCGGGCGAGGATCTGGACAGCTACCCCCGCGATGAAGCGCGCGATTTCGACTTGCTGCGCAGTGTCGGGGTCGATGCGGTTTTCGCCCCCGACGCGCGCGAAATCTATGACCCGCAGGCGCAAACCATCGTGGAAACCACCGAACTGGCGCGTATGTTGATTGGCAAGTTGCGGCCCGGTCATTTTCGCGGTGTGGCCACGATTGTGACCAAATTGTTCAACATCATCCGCCCCGATGCGGCTGTGTTCGGCGAAAAGGATTTCCAGCAACTGGCCGTAATCCGCACCATGGTGCGCGATCTGGACATGGATGTTGACATCATCGGCGCCCCCATCCTGCGAGAGGGGGACGGGCTGGCCATGTCGTCGCGCAATGTCCGGCTGACCACAGAAGACCGCGCCGCAGCCCCCATTCTGGCCCGCGCCCTGACTGAGGCTGAAGCGATGGCCCCCACTGGCATAACCGCATCACGCCTGCGTTCGCATGTGCGCGCCACACTGGAACGCGAACCCCGCGCGCAAGTCCAGTCCGTCGATATTCGTGACGCCGCATCGCTGGACAGTATTTCCGGCCCCCTGACACGCCCAGCTGTGATACTGTTGGCCGTGAAATTCGGCACGGTTTTCTTGATTGATAACCGCGTCGTTCCCCCCGCGAAGGAGACAACATGAGCACCACCGCCCCCATCCGCCGTATGACTGTGCCACAAATCCGCGCCAGAAAGGGCGGCGATCCCATTGTGTCGCTGACATCCTATCATGCGCACACAGCCGCCATTGTCGACAAATACGCCGATTTCATTCTGGTGGGCGACAGCCTTGGGATGGTGATGCACGGCATGGACAGCACCATTGGCGTGCCACTGGATCTGATGATCATGCATGGCCGCGCGGTTGTGCGGGGCACCAAACGCGCGCTGGTGGTGGTGGACATGCCCTTCGGGACCTATGAAGAAAGCCCCAACATGGCCTTTCGCAATGCTGCCCGGATCATGAAGGAAACCGGCTGTGGCGCGGTCAAGCTGGAAGGCGGCGCGCGCATGGCAGAGACGATCCATTTCCTGACCGAACGCGGCATTCCGGTGATGGCGCATATTGGCCTGACGCCGCAATCCAGCCATGTGATGGGCGGGTTCAAAACCCAGGGCCGCGATGAGGACACATGGGCCGCCCATATCAATGACGCCGTGGCCGTGGCCAAGGCGGGCGCATTTGCCATGGTGGTTGAAGGTGTGGTCGAACCGCTGGCGCGCAAGATCACCACTGCCGTGGATATTCCCACAATCGGCATCGGGGCATCAGCACAATGTGACGGGCAAATTCTGGTGCTGGAAGATATGCTTGGCCTGAACCCTTGGGTGCCGAAATTCGTCAAGAAATACGGCGATCTTGGCCCCGCTATTGAACAGGCCGTGTCCGATTACGCCCTTGAGGTGAAATCGCGCAGTTTTCCGGGCGAAGACAACATCTACCGCTGAATGCGCATGTTTCGGGTCGCAGTCCTGCGGCCCGAACGCCATGTTGGCCCGACACACAGAAAGGGCGCAGGATGGATGATCAAGGCACCCCAGAACAGGGCTATCACTACCGCGTCATGGAACGCGCCATTGCCCTGATTGACGCACCGGGCGGGCGCACGCGCCCACTGGAGGACCTGGCGCGCGATCTGGGCATGAGTGCGGCGCATTTTCAACGCCTGTTCAGCCAATGGGTGGGCGTGTCGCCCAAACGATACCAACAATACCTGACACTGGGGCATGCGCGCGCGCTGATGGAGGCGCGCTTTACCACGTTGGGGGCCGCGCTGGAACTGGGGTTGTCGGGATCGGCGCGATTGCATGATCTGTTTCTCCGTTGGGAAGCCATGTCGCCGGGGGAATATGCGCGCAAGGGGGCGGGGCTCATCATACGCTATGGGTGGTTCGACACGCCCTTCGGGCAGGCGCTGGCCATGGCCACACCCAAGGGGCTGTGCGGGCTGGCCTTCGCAGATGCGGGCGCGCAAGACCAGACCCTGGCCGACATGACACGGCGCTGGCCGCTGGCGGAATTCATCCATGACCCCGCCGCCCCTGCCCCGCATATCGCCGCCGCCATGGGCCAGCAGGGCGAAGGGCAGTTGCACCTGATGGGAACGCCGTTCCAGATAAAGGTCTGGGAAGCGTTGCTGCATATTCCACCGGGCCATGTCAGCAGTTACAGCGAAATTGCGCGCCGGGTGGGCACCACCAAAGCCGCGCGCGCGGTCGGCAGTGCAGTCGGGCGCAACCCGTTGGGGTTTGTCATTCCCTGCCATCGCTGCCTGCAGGGAAACGGCGCCTTGGGCGGCTATCATTGGGGGTTGGCGCGAAAACGCGCAATGCTGGCGCGCGAAGCTGCGCGTCTGGACGCAGATACGCCGCACCCCGTGCCTGCCCGTGACGAACACAATTGCGTTGACGGTGGAACGAACCCTGACACTGTGCGTTAAGGGGGTATATACTACGCCCGGTATTGTCTGACGTCTGAAAGGTGTATCATGAAACTGTCTGCGACTGCACTTCCGCTGGCCGCTGCTGCATTAGCGCTTGCAGCCTGCGCACCCGACCCCAACAACATGCAAAACCGCACCATGACAGGCGCCCTGACGGGTGCTGCGGTGGGCGGTGTCCTTGGTGCCGCCACTGGCGACGGGGGCGGACGCCGCGCCGCTGCGGGGGCCCTTCTTGGCGGGGCCACCGGGGCGCTGATCGGCCAGCAACTGGACCGGCAGGCCGCTGAGTTGCGCCGCCAGCTGGGCAGCGATGTCAGCATCCGCAACACCGGGCAGGAACTTATCCTGACCTTGCCGCAGGACGTGCTGTTTGCGACCGACAGCGCCACGCTTCGCCCCGATCTGCAACAGGACCTGCGCATCATCGCCCAGAACCTTGTGAATTATCCGCGCAGTGATGTCATTGTGGTGGGCCATACTGACAATGTGGGCGCTGCGGCCTATAATCAGGGGCTGTCCGAACGGCGCGCGGCGTCGGTGGCGCAGGTGCTGCGCAGTGCTGGCGTGGCGTCCAACCGCATTCAAACCATCGGGCGCGGCCTGACGCAGCCTGTGGCCGACAACAGTTCCGCAGCAGGACGTCAGCAAAACCGCCGTGTCGAAATCTTCATCCGGCCCCATCAACCCGCATAGCAGGGCTGACAAGGCCAGAAGGGCCGGCTTGTCCCGGCCCTTTTTAATTGCGCACCGCAGGTGGCGGACCTATTCAAGACAGGTCATCACGTATGCAAGGTCCGGCCCGCGCCGGTCCGCCCCCGCAGGAGGCGCAATGCCCTTTCAACGCATCCAACCCGAAAAACTGTCCCATAGCGTGGAGCGCCAGATCGAATTGCTGTTGCTGCGCGGCATCCTGCGCCCCGGCGAACGCCTGCCATCAGAACGCGACCTGGCCGAGAAACTTGGCGTATCGCGTCCGTCCCTGCGCGAGGCGCTGGCCAACCTGCAAGGGCGCGGACTGCTGACCACACGCGCAGGCGCGGGCGTTTATGTGGAACAATTGCTGGATTCCGCATTTTCCGACACATTGGTGCAGCTGTTTGCGGCGCATGATGAAGCGCTGTTTGACTACATCAGCTTTCGCCGCGATCTGGAAGGCATGTCTGCAGAACGCGCCGCGCGTCATGGGTCCGACACGGATTTGCAGATTATTGACACCATATTCCGGAAAATGGAAGCCGCCCACCAAAAACGCGACCCAAGCGAGGAAGCGCAGCTGGATGCGGAATTCCACCTGTCGATTGTGGAAGCGTCCCATAACATCATCATGCTGCACATGATGCGCGCCATGTTCAATTTGCTGCATGAAGGGGTGTTTTATAACCGCCAGATCATTTTTCGCAAACCGGCCTTGCGCGATGATCTGTTGCAGCAACACAAACAGATCAATGACGCGCTGCAAGCCCGCGACGCCCTGCGCGCCAAAGCTGCTGCCGAAGCGCACCTGACCTTCGTTGAGCAGATCATGACAGACATGAAGCGCAGCCAGAAGAACGAAGAAATCGCCCGCTTGCGGTTTGAACACGCACATACCCGATAAACGCAGCCGCGTTTGTCAGCATCGGGGCGCATCGCGCGGGCACGCCCCCCAAAAAAACCCGGCACTATGGCCGGGTTTTTCAAGTCATTGTTCTGCCAAGCAAATCAGTGCAGCCGGTCGTTGACTGTCTGAATGGCGGTCTGAATAAGGGCATTGCTGCGCTCCTCATCCATCTTTTTGGCAATCAGGTCACCAGCCGCCGCGATCGAAATCGCTGTGGCCTGATCCCGCACATCCCGAATTGCAGCGGCTTCTGCCGAAGCGATCTGATCCTCGGCCGCTTTCAGACGGCGCGTGATAGATGCTTCGATTTCGGCCTTGGCATTGTCTGCTGCAATCTGGGCGTCTGCCTTGGCCTTCTCGACGATGCGGGCCGCCTGCTCATTGACCTCGGCGCGCTTCTTCTCGAAGGATGCGTGCAGTTCCAGCGCTTCCTCGCGCAGGCGGCGGGCATCTTCAAGCTCTGACTTGATGGTTTGCCCACGCTCGTCAAGCAGTCCGGATATTTTTGCAGGAACCTTGAAATAAACCAAGATGCCCCCAAAAATGATGAAGGCCATCAGCACGATCAGATCGGTGTTATACAACGAAAAGAAGGGCTTGCCCTCGACCGCAGCAAACACAGGGCTGGCCAGTGCGATGGTTGCCACAAAAACACGCAGCATCATGCAGCCCCCCCTTTCAAACGCGCGGACACAGCCGCAGTGACACTGCGCGCATCTGCCTTCACGTCGAATGCAGACAATATTTCCTTGGTCACGTCACCGGACACTTCGGTAACCATGGCCAGCGCGTTGTCGCGGATCTGCGCGATGTGACGCTCGGATTCTGCGGAGCGCGCAGCAATTTCAGCGTTTGCCTTGGCAAGCTGCGTGTCCAGTTCTGCCTGCATTTCTGCCTTTGCAGCCTCGACAATACGGTTCGCTTCGGTGCGCGCGTCGGCAAGTGCCTGATTATAGGCGGCCTCAGCCTCTTGGGCCTTCAGCTTGAAATCTTCGGCTGCGGCAATGTCACTGGTTATCGTGCCACGACGGTCTGCCAGAACCGCAGCAATACGCGGCAGCGCCACGCGCGACATGATAAAATAGAGCACCACCATAGTCACCACGAGCCAGAAAATCTGGTTCGAGAAGGTGGTTAGGTCCAGTTGGGGCATTCCCGGCCCCGAAGTGGCAGCGTCTGCCATGTCGTCCCCCTAAGCCCTGAATTGACCGAAGGGGCCACATGGCCCCCCCGGAGGAGTAACTATCGGGGTCAGATCAGACAGCGAACATCAGCAGCAGAGCAACGAGGAACGAGAAGATCCCCAGCGCTTCTGCGAATGCGATGCCGATGAACAGCATGGCGGTCTGGCCAGCAGCTGCCGACGGGTTGCGCAGGGCACCCGACAGGAAGTTGCCTGCAATGTTGCCCACACCGATTGCCGCGCCGCCCATACCGATGGCGGTCAGACCAACACCGATGTATTTGCCCATTTCTGCGATATCGCCTTCCATGTCGTCTCTCCTTGAGTTTTGGAATTGGCTGGATTGGTATTCGACCCTGTGCCCCGCGCGCCTTAGTGCGACGGGTGCAATGCGTCCCGAAGGTAGACACAGGTCAGAATGGTGAAAACATACGCCTGGATCACGGCCACCAGAAGTTCCAGCGCATACAGCGCCGTCACGGCCAGAACAGGCACAAAGAATGCCGCGCCCAGTGCGCTGGCAAAACCCGCAAACACCTTGGCCACAGCGTGACCCGCCATCATGGCACCGGCCAGACGAATGGAATGGCTGATGGGGCGCGCGAAGTAAGAGATAAGTTCGATCAGCGCCAGAACCGGGCGCAGCGCCAGCGGGGCGGAACTGACCCAGAACAGCCCCAGAAACTTGGTCCCGTTCAGGATGAAACCCAGTGCGGTGACCGACAAGAACACAGTCAGCGCCAGAACCGCCGTAACGGCAATATGCGATGTGGTGGTGAAGGCAAACGGGATCAGGCCCAGAAGGTTGGCAAACAACACAAACATGAACAGCGTGAAGATGTGCGGGAAAAAGCGCACAGCGTCATGACCGGCCACATCCTCGACCATTTTGTAGATGAAACCGTAGGCCATTTCGGCGGCGGATTGACCGCGTGACGGAATGATCGCCCGCTTGCGTGCGCCCAGAACCATCAGCGCTGTTGCGGCCAGAACTGTCAGCGCCATCCACAGCGTGACATTGGTTGGTGTATACCAAGCAATGTCGCCACCAAACAGCGCCTTAACCTCGAACTGGTCCATCGGCCTGATTGAGAGGCCACCATTTTCATCCGCCACTGGTCTTGTCCCCTTTTTCCGCACCCGTATCATATGGGCCGGTGTTTTCCGCCTGTGCCTGCAACGCGCGCGCCGACCGCATCATGGTCTTTACACCGGCCGCGAAGCCCAGCAATGTAAACAGCACCAGCAAGAACGGCTGTGTGTCCAGAAGAACATCCAGCCCGTAGCCAATGCCCGCACCGATGCCAAGCCCTGACACCAGTTCGACCACCATACGCCAGCCCACCTGGGCCATTGAATGATGATCCTGTTTCGCCCTTGGCGGGTTTATCGCGGCCTTGGCCTTGGCGATCCGATCTTCAAGGGCCTTCAGCCGCTCCAATTCGTCACGCTGTTCCAAGCCTGCCACCTCCGGCTGCAAGTTGGGCGGAAACTAGGCAGCCCCGCGCACAGAGTCAAGCATCTAAAACGCAGCATGCCGCAATTTAATATACTGATAATAAACGATAAAATTATATCATCGGAAGTTTGACCCAAGGCGCGCGCGGATTTTGCGCCCAAAGTCATATTCAACCAAATAGTTGACCTTTTGCTGTTAGCGCGTGACAAGGCAGATATGACCCAAGCCCCGACCCCATCGCTTGATCTGGTTTTCATGGCCCTTGCCGACCCCACACGGCGGGCCATTCTAGCCATGCTATTGGAAGATGACATGGCGGTAACCGATGTAGCGGACCCGTTCGACATGTCGCTTGCGGCGATTTCCAAACATCTGGGGATATTGGCACTGGCAGGGCTTATCAGTCAGGAAAAGCGCGGGCGCGTCAAATGGTGCAAACTGGAACCCGATGCCCTGCGCGAGGCCAGCATCTGGATGCAGGCCTTCGGCCAGTTCGAAGCGGTTAATCTGGACGCGTTTGAACGCTTCCTGGCGCAGGAATTGCAAACCTCACTGCCCGAGGGTTAAAGCATGTCGCGCAAAAGTGGGAACCGGTTTCGTGCAAAAAGACATGCGACAACATAAAGTCAGAGTGGAACGCGTTAATGCGAATGAACGCGGCACGCTTTAGGCACCGCAAGCCCAGGATGCCTTATCGGGATAGGGCATGGCTGGCGTGAGGCAGACCTTTTGCGCATGGATCAAGCCCGCGCTAACGGCGGGCCGGGGTCTGCCGATCCCACAGTATAGGACTGCAGTTTATCCCGGCGGCATATTCCTGACATCAAACGCTTGGCACGCCTTCAGGTCATCGGCAGGCCGCGGGACGGCCCGCCGATGGCGCGGCGGGCTGCGCCCTTTGCTCCGCGCCTTGGCAATCTTGCCAATGTCTGGAAAAGGCCCAAACTGCCCCCCCCCCCGTGCGACGCCCCTAAGCAATCTGCGCGAAAGCATCGCGCAGCGCTTGCGACCATGCTGCGGACATGGCCGCGAAATCCTCGTCATTGGCTTCGATGCGGCGTTGTTCACTGACGCGCAGCGCATCGGTTTCAATCATCGCAAGATCCAGCGGCATACCCACGCTAAGATTCGAGCGCAGCGTGGAGTCCATCGACAAAAGCACCGCCTTGCGGGCTTCATCCAAAGGGGTGTCAACTGTGATCACGCGGTCCAGAATGGGCTTGCCGTATTTATGCTCGCCGATCTGCAGATAGGGCGTATCATCTGTCGCCTCAATGAAATTGCCTTCGGGATAGACCAGAAACAGGCGCATGCGCCCGCCCTTGCGCTGGCCTGCCACAATCATGGACGCAGTGGCGGCCTGCGTCATGCGGTCCATGCGGGCCTTGGTTTCCGCAGTCACCCGCGACAGCATTTCGCCGGTAATGGTGGCCACGTCCAGCATGCTTTCGGCCAGCATAATGGATGTGTCGGGCGTGGCATCTTCATCATCGATCGCTTCATGCAGGCGCGCAAGCGTGGTTTGCGTGACCGACAGATTGCCTGCCGTCATCATGACGATCACACGATCACCGGGCGCCTCAAACGTGAACATCTTTCGATATACTGAAATATTGTCCAGACCCGCATTCGTGCGCGTGTCGGACAACAAAACCAAACCGGCCTTCAGCAACAGCCCCACGCAATATGTCATCGCGCCTTTCCCTGCAAACCACTCAACCCGCCAGTGTTAGCGCTGTGCCCAAGGCACTGCAAGGCTCATTGCTGCTGGGCTTCGATCACGACTGTCACATCCAGCGCCTCGGCGGCGCCGCCAAGCACCAGCCCGCGCAAGGGGGCGGCATCCTGCGCATCCAGCCCGGACCCCAGCCGGATATACTGATCATTTGGGCAGCATTTGTTCGACGCGTCAAACCCCACCCAGCCCAGGCCCTCCACAAAAATTTCAGCCCAGGCGTGGCTGGCTTCATGCGCGCTGCCGTCTTCCGTGGCATTCAGGTAACCGCTGACATAGCGCGCCGGCAGATCGGCCAGATGCGCGCAGGCAATCAACACTTGCGTATGGTCCTGACATACGCCCGCACCTTCATTCATAGCCTCGGCCGCAGTGGTGTGGGCGTGCGTGGCGCCGGGCCGGTAAGGCAGCGCGTCCGACACGGCGGCAGCTAGCAGATGCGCGCGCTCCAGTGCCGTGGCCGAACCGGCATCGCGCAGGGCCTGATGCACCAGTTCCACAATCGCGCGGTTGGGTTCAGTGCGCACAGTGTTGCGCATATAGGCCCGCGGCGGCACCCGTTCACGGTGGCCGCGCAGCACACCGGCCGTGTCAACGGTTTCAATTTTGCCGCGAACGGTCACTTCAATATGCTCCACCCGTTTGCGCAGGGACACTGTCTGAATGTAATCCCCCGCCCCGTCACGGAACGCTTCGCCCATCACCGCATCGGGCACGTCAACAGACCAGTCGATCACCTTCTGGCTGTCGCATCTGGCCGGGATCAGGCGCAGGCTTTGGATGATACCGGCCACGGGGGTTGCAAACTCATAGCGGGTCTTGTGAAACACTGTCAGAATCATCGTGCTTCCCCCGTCAGATACTGGTCATGGATGGACTGCGCCAGCACTGCGTTGTCGTTGATCATGCGTGTCAGGAATTCATGCAACCCTTCATCGAACACATCGTCAATGCGCGCTTCCGCCAGTTCCCCCAGCAGCGCGCGGGCGGATTCCTGTGCAGGCGTGGACCGGCCATAGATACGCGCCAGCTGGTCCAGATGTTCATTCGCTTCCGCATAACATGACAGCAAGGATCGCGGGAATTTCGGGTTCAGCAACAGAAAATGCGCGATCTGCATCGAACTGAGTTCGCCACCATAGGCCCAGTTATAGGCCCGGTGCGCCGACAAGGCCCGCAACAGCGTGGTCCATTGATAATTGTCCAGCCCCGACCCCACATAGGCGACGGATGGCAACAAGACATAATATTTCACATCCAGCAGGCGCGCGGTATTGTCGGCGCGTTCCACCGCATAGCCCAGATTCATGAAATTATAGCCGTCAATGCGCAACTGGGTGGATTCAATCGCGCCCCGGATCAGGGAACTGGTGCGGATGGTCCAGTCGGTCAGGTCGGGGATGGACAGTTTGGACCGTTCCATCCGCTGCATGGCCATCAATTCCTGATAGCTGGTATTGATGGCGTCCCACACCTGCGATGTCAGCGCCGTGCGCACAATGCGCGCGTTTTCGCGCGCGGACCGAATGCAACTGGCCACCGACGACGGGTTTTCCGTGTCAAAGAACAGGAAGCTTTCGACATTGCGCTGAACAATCTCGCCGTATTTGTCTGTAAAGGATTGCAACACCCCCTTGCTTTGCAAGATGGCGGCCCATTCATTGCGATAGCCCCCGCCCGCATTGGGCAAAAGCGCGTTGCGAAAGCCCATATCCATCAGTCGGGCTGTGGTTTCGGAGCGTTCCAGAAAACGGGTCATCCAGAACAGGTTGGCGGCGGTGCGGCTTAACATGTCATTCCTCTGCGATAACCCAGGTGTCCTTGACGCCGCCGCCCTGACTGGAATTCACCACCAGCGATCCATTGGTCAGGGCAACACGCGTCAACGCACCGGGCACCAGTTCGACATCCCGGCCCACCAGGCAATAGGGCCGCAAGTCCACATGACGCGGCGCAATGCCTTCGTCAACGAAAGTCGGGCAGGTTGACAGCGCCAATGTGGGTTGGGCGATGTAATTCGACGGGTTGGCCGCCACTTTTGCTGCGAATGTGTCTATGGTCGCGCGGTCAGATGCGGGGCCGACCAGCATGCCATAGCCGCCCGATCCGTGCACTTCCTTGACCACCAGTTCGGATATGTTTTCCAGCACATATTTCAGATCATCGGATTTGGCGCATTGCCATGTCGGCACATTGTCCAGAAGCGGTGTTTCCCCCAGATAGAAGCGCACCATTTCAGGCACATAAGTATAGATGGCCTTGTCATCAGCCACGCCCGCGCCGGGGGCAGAGCATATTGTCACCCCCCCCGAGCGATAGACATTCATCAGCCCCGGAACCCCCAGCGTGGAATCAGGGCGGAAACACAGCGGGTCCAGAAAGGCGTCATCAATCCGGCGATAGATGACATCAACCTTGCGCGGCCCCTCAGTGGTGCGCATCCAGCAAAAATCACCATCGACAAACAGATCCTGCCCTTCGACCAGTTCAATGCCCATCAGGTCCGCCAGAAAGGAATGTTCATAATAGGCCGAATTGAAATGCCCCGGTGTCAGCAGCACCACACAGGGGTCGCGGTCGCATTTTGCGGGTGCCACCGACGCCAATGTGCGTTTCAGCAACCGCGCATAGCCATCCACAGGGGCGACGCGGTTTTCCTGAAACAGATGCGGGAACATGCGCATCATGACTTCGCGGTTTTCCAGCATATAGGACACGCCCGACGGCGTGCGGCAATTGTCTTCCAGAACATAAAACTGCTCAGCACCTGTGCGCACCAGATCAATGCCCACGATATGGCTGAACACCCCCAAAGGCGGGCGGAACCCTGCCACCGCAATTTCATAGGCGTCATTGCGATACACCAGATCAGCGGGAATACGCCCTGCGCGAATGATTTCGCCACGGTCATATACATCGGACAAAAACGCGTTCAGCGCGCGGGCGCGTTGCTTGATGCCCCGTTCCAGCCTGCGCCATTCATGCGCGGTAAACACGCGCGGAAACATGTCGAACGGGATAAGCCTGTCAGGGTCGCCCCCTTCGCCATAAACTGCGAAAGTAATGCCGTAGCGGCGAAACAGATCCTCGGCCTCGGCCTGTTTCAGGGCGCGGAATTCGGCGGGCATGTTCTGATACCAGCCTTCCAGCATTTGATAAGGGGCGCGCAACCCGTCAGACGCATACATTTCGTTGAAAAAATCGGCTGCCATTGCGCAGGAACTCCATTATTTACAGCCATCAAAACAGGTCTGTGCAGAAAGTAAAGATCACCAGAAGTCAGTGCCTAAATTATAGGCACGCAGGCGGACACAAAGCTGTGCCCCCCTTTCAGGACAGGCCCGCGCGCGCCTGTCGGGCGTTCAGCCAGTTCAGGGACAGCACCACCAGCAGCACCCCCGCGCCCACCAGTTCCACCGTGACAGACGGCCAGAACAGCGCCACCACCGCAGGCACTGCCACCAGCCGCGAAAGGGCATCCATGCGGGCGAACAAATACCCCTCAATCGCGGCAGCAAACGCGACCAGCCCCAGAATGGCGGTAAACCCTGTCCACAACACATGCAGCAGCGGACCACCATAGATGATTTCGGGGTTGAACACCATGAACAGCGGGATCAGATACAGGCCCTTGGCGAATTTCCATGCCTGCATGGATGTTTCCATGGGTTTTGCCCCCGCCACCGCCGCCCCCGCAAACCCCGCAAGTGCCACTGGCGGCGTCACATTGCTGTCCTGGGAATACCAGAACACCACCAGATGCGCGATCAATAGCGGGATGCCGAATTCATTGTGCAGCGCAGGCCCCACCAGCACGATCAGCACAATATAGCTGGCCGTCACCGGCAAGCCCAGCCCCAGCACCAGCGACGCAATCAGCACCAGCCCCAGCGCCAAAACGATATTGCCACCCGACAGCGCCACCATCATGGAGCTGAATTTCAGCCCCAGCCCCGTCAGACCCACAACCCCCACGATAATGCCCGCCACAGCACAGGCAATGGACACGGCCACCGCATTGCGCGCGCCCAGTTCCAGCGAGTCCCATATCATACGCAGCCCGCGCAGAATGGACGCCTGCACCCGGTCGCGCGTGACTGGCCCATCCGCCCACACGGCCCAGGCCCCGCGCAGCCCTGCCACGCCCACAACCGACAAAATGGCCCAGAACCCCACCCGCATGGGCGAGATGTTGTTGACCAGCAGCACCACCAGCAACACCAGCGGCACAATGAATTGCCACCCCGCCGCCAGCACATGGCGCACGATGGGCAATTCCGCAGCAGACAGCCCCTTCATGCCCTGTTTCATCGCCACGATATGCACGAACAGATAGACTGTGCCCAAATACAGGATCGCCGGAAAAATCGACACCAGAACGATGTCGATATAGGGCACTTGGGTATATTCCGAAATCAGGAACGCGCCTGCGCCCATCAGGGGCGGTGTGATCTGCCCCCCGGTCGACGCCGCCGCTTCAATCCCGCCCGCCTGTTTGGGCTTGTAGCCAAGGCGTTTCATCAGCGGAATGGTAAATGCGCCCGTTGTCACCACATTTGCAATCGCGGACCCCGAAATTGACCCCATCCCTGCGCTTGCAATCACAGCCGCTTTCGCAGGGCCGCCCGGTTTGCGCCCGGTCGCCGCAAAGGCCAGATCAATGAAGAACTTGCCCGCGCCGGTTTTTTCCAGAAACGCCCCGAACAGCACGAACATGAACACGAATGTTGCAGCCACGCCAAGCGGCAGGCCGAAAATCCCTTCCTGCCCCAGATACAACTGGCCCACCAGCCGGTCCACGCTGGCGCCGCGATGCGACAGAATGCCCGGCATCCATTCCCCCACCTGCGGCAAGGCCCCGCGCGGACCTGCCAGCGCATAGATGATGGCCAGCGCGCCAATGATGGTCATGCCCAGCCCCACGGCGCGGCGGCTGGCTTCCAGCACGGCAATAATGCAGATGATGCCCACGGCAATGTCTGTGCCCGTCCACCACCCGGCCCGCGCGATGATGTCATCCAGATACCAGATGATATAAAACCCGCTTAGAAACGCGGCGGTCAGAAACCCTGCGTCAATGATCCAGCCCAACACCCCGCGCGGGCGCGTCTGCCCGAAGGCGGGAAAAATCAGAAACGCCAGAAACAGCACAAAGCCCAGATGCGCGGTGCGTTGGTAAAACAGCCCCAGCGGCTGGATGCCAGCTGTGTATAGCTGAAACAGCGACAGCATGATCGCCACCGCCGTGATCAGCCACAGCACAGGGCGCGGCTGCATTGCATCCGCGGATCGCAGATTTGACGGAATAACCCCACCATCTATCTGATCGGGGTTTATGCTGTCGGTGATGCTTTTGTGTCCTGCCATCGGGGCCGCCCTGTCACTTTTTCATGTCACGCTGTTGGCCGGGCTGTGCAGGCCCGCCGGAACATGCGCTGTCAAATGGTTGGTGAATGGCGCGCCATGTGCGGCCCTGCGCCATTCATCAGGGGTTCAACTGCAACCGCACGCGCGCCCCGTGGTCCACATGGTCCAGCAGCGCCAGGTCATGACCTGCAGCCGTCAGCCTGTGGCCAACATGTTCTGACCCCACGCGCAAGGTCAGGCTGTTGTCAAACAAGGCTTCATCAATGCCAACAATCCAGTAGCCCCCACCCTGCGCCGCAACCAGCGTGCCACGCCCTGCCACCTCGCCCAGACCTGCAGCGAAATCATGCAGGTAGCTGCGGGTCAGGGTCAGTTGGCCTGCACGGTTTTCAAAACAATCCGCCACAGCGCCGCCTGTCACGGAATGCGCCCAGCGCAGGCAAATCTCCGTATCTGCGGGCATCGGCAATTGCGCCAGCACTGCGCCGCGCGCATCTTGCAGGTGCAAAGCCGCATCCGCGCAAGCGACAACGGGCGCGAACAGGGCGGCAAGACATACCCGCCCTGTTGCCCAAGCTGTCACGGGCGCTGATGATCCTGCGGTGTTGCGCCCAGTTCTTCCAGATAGCGCAGCGCACCGGGGTGGAAGGGGATCGGCGTCGAATCAACACTGAATTCCACTGTCGTGTCATTCGCGGCGGGGTGAATGGCGATCAACTCGTCCACATTCTCATACATGGCGCGGGTGATGTTATAGGCCAGTTCCTCATCCATATCGGCATGCACAATCAACACATTGGGGGTTGAAATGCTTAGCACCGGGTCGGCCATCCCGTCATACAGCCCCGCACGCAGGGTATAGGGGGCAAATGTCGGTTCCGCAGCGATGGCGGCGGCAATTTCATCTGTGGTCAACGGGACCAGCCTGATGGACCGCGTGGTGGCAAGGTTCATGATGGAACTGGTGGGCGGCCCTACACTCCAGAAACCCGCGTCAATATCGCCGTCGCGCAGCGCGTCGGCGGTTTCATTGAAGTTCAGGCGCTGTTCGCTGATGTCATCATAGGTGATGCCATTTGCCGCCAGCAGAGTTTGCGCGCTGACTTCGGTGCCCGACCCCGGCGCGCCAACAGACACACGCTTGCCGCGCAGGTCTTCAAGGCTGGTGATCCCGCTAGCGGCAAGTGTGACAAGCTGAACAGCATTAGGGTAGATCGACGCAATGGCGCGCAATTCATCCACCTGACGCCCCTCAAACGCGCCTTCGCCGTGGAATGCCTGATACACCGTGTCGGCCAGCGCCAACGCCAGATCGGAATCAAAACGCGACACCAGCGCCACGTTTTCCACCGATGCGCCGGTGACTTCCGCACTGGCGGATGCGCCGTCCACATGGCGGTTGATCACCTCCGCCAGGCCCCCGCCATAGGGAAAGTAAACCCCGCCGGTGCCGCCTGTGGCAATGGACAGTTCCTGCGCCTGCACGGGCGCGGCCAACAGCGCCGTCGCCGCAGCAATGGCTGCAAATCTGTAAGTCATGTGTATCCTCCCAAGGATCATTGTTTTTGTTTTTCCGATCGCACGCGATCCATGGGAAAGACTAGCGGCGCATTTCGCATCGCGCAAGCATTGTAGGGCCGTGTTGCGCAGGGTTACCCTGCGAAAACCACCGGCACCAGCGATGCCGCCAGCAACACCGCCATGGAATAGTTGAACACCCGCAGCCAGCGGGGGCGCTGCAACACGCGCCGCACCCCCAGCCCAAGCCCCGTCCAGATAACGGTTGAGGTCCAGCCCACGCATAAAAACCCCGCCGCCACCCAGGCCACGGCGCCCCAATCCTGCGTTGGCGCATAGATCGACACCGCCCCCAGCGAGATGACCCATGCCTTCGGGTTGACCCATTGGAACGCGGCGGCCTGCAGGAATGTCAGCGGCTTGCCCTTCGCGCCAGCCCCGTCCGGGGGCGCGGCATGGGCAATTTTCCACGCCAGCCACAGCATATAGACCACGGACACCACCTTCAGCGCCAGTTGCGCGGGCGGGTAGCTGATGAAGAGGCCCATCAACCCCACACCCACCACAAACACCATTCCCGCATGGCCCAGTGCGATGCCCGCCATATGCGGCAGCGACCGCCGGAACCCGAAATTCACCCCCGATGCCAGCAACATGACATTATTCGGCCCCGGCGTGGCCGAGGTCACGAAGGCGAAGGCAAGCAGTGCAAGAAAAACTTCTGATGTCATCATCTCAATCCCATAGCTGCACAAAACCTAATGCAGATTTCAGGAAATTGAATTGCAAATACTGCAGGACAGGTGCATAATTTGCAACTTATGACGGGACTGGACAAAATATCCGAACATATATTGCGCATCCTGACGCAGGAAGGGCGCATTTCCAACCTTGATCTGGCCGAACGCGTCGGGCTGTCGCCGTCAGCCTGTTTGCGCCGCGTGCAGGACCTGGAACGCAGGCGCGTCATCACCGGCTACAAGGCCGTGCTGGACCCTTTCCAGACCGGCATCGGCTTTATCGCCTATGTCACTGTGGGCCTGTCGCGCCACACCAAGGCCGCACAGGAAGAATTTGAACGCCTGATGCGCGCAGCCCCGCAGGTGCGTGAATGCCACAACATTACCGGCACAGTCGAATACCTGCTGCGCGTGGAAGTGCGTGATCTGGCGGCATACAAACATTTCCACACCGATTACATGGGCGCATTCCCCTATCTGGACACATTGACGACCATGGTTGTGATGGGGTCGCCCAAGGACGACCGCGCCTGATCTTTTGCGCGTGCATCCGGGCAGGAAACCAGCTATGCTGCAGCGCAGCAAAAGGGGTGAACCATGCCAAAAGGGAAAGTCATCACAGTCGCGCAGCAAAAAGGCGGGTCCGGCAAGACAACGCTTGCGGTCAATCTGGGGGCCATGCTGCAACGCGCAGGCCATAAGGTGGCGTTTCTGGACACCGACCCCCAAGGGTCATTGGGGCGCTGGTTCATGACCCGCCATCAGGCCGGACGCAGCGACGGGCTGGAATTTTCCACCGCATCCGCATGGGGTGTGGGCTATGAGGTGGGCAAGCTGCGCGACATCGCAAATTTCGTCATCATCGACACGCCCCCCAAGGCCGATGCCGACCTGCGCCCTGCCCTGCGCGAAGCCGATCTGGTGGTGGTGCCTGTGGCGTCCAGCCATGTGGACCTGTGGGCCACCGAAGGGGTGCTGGATCTGGCGCGGCGCGAAGGGCGCGATGTGCTGGTCGTGCTGAACCGCGCGCGCGCGGGCACACGGCTGGGCGCGGAAATTGCGCAGGCCGCCAGCGCATTGGACGCAGCCCTTGCGCAAACCCAGATCGCCAACCGCGTGGCCTATGCCGAAACGCTGGGTCAGGGCATGGCCGGGCATGAAGGCGCGCGCAACCCCACCATCCGTGCGGAACTGGACGCACTGCTGGCCGAAATCCTGGACCGGCTGCAACAACAGGACTAAGCGCGCCGCTTGCCCATGGACGGGACAGGGCGCTTGCGCTATCAGCGACGCGTATTCCGTCAAGAAAGGTGCGCGCATGTCCGGCCACGGCCCCGCAATTCCAATGACCGCCCGCAAATCCGCGCCGCTGCGCGGTGTTGCGCAAATTCCCGGTGACAAATCCATTTCCCACCGCGCGCTGATCCTTGGCGCGCTGTCTGTGGGCGAAACCCATGTGACAGGGTTGCTGGAAGGGCAGGATGTGCTGGACACCGCGCGCGCCATGCGCGCCTTCGGGGCGCAGGTGATCCAGAACGCCCCCGGCGACTGGACGGTGCATGGTGTGGGCGTGGGCGGTTTTCGAGAACCCGATTGCGTGATTGACTGCGGCAATTCCGGAACCGGCGTGCGGCTGATCATGGGCGCCATGGCCACCACACCCATCACCGCCACCTTCACCGGCGATGCCAGCCTGAACAAACGCCCCATGGGCCGTGTGACCGACCCGCTGGCGCTGTTTGGCGCGCAGGCCGTCGGGCGCAGCGGCGGGCGATTGCCCATGACGGTGACCGGCGCGCAAGACGCTGTGCCCGTGCGCTACCGCGTGCCCATGCCGTCGGCGCAGGTCAAGTCAGCGGTGTTGCTGGCGGGGCTGAACGCACCGGGCCAGACTGTGGTGATTGAAGCCGAACCCACCCGCGACCATTCCGAACGCATGCTGCGCGGCTTCGGCGCGGACATCACGGTTCAGGATACCGAAGAAGGGCGCGTCATCACTCTGACTGGCCAGCCCGAATTGCGCGGCCAGACCGTGGCCGTTCCGCGCGACCCAAGTTCCGCCGCCTTCCCGGTTTGCGCCGCGCTGATGGTGCAGAATTCCGACATTTTGGTGCCCGGTGTCAGCCAGAACCCGACAAGAAATGGCATTTTCACAACATTGCAGGAGATGGGCGCTGATCTGGTAATGGAAAACCCCCGCGTGGAAGGCGGCGAGCCGGTGGCCGATTTGCGGGTGCGGTTTTCCACGCTGAAAGGGGTTGATGTGCCCCCTGAACGTGCGGCCAGCATGATTGACGAATACCCCATCCTGTCGGCACTTGCAGCGACGGCGGACGGGGTCACCACCATGCGCGGCGTCAAGGAATTGCGCGTCAAGGAATCGGACCGGCTGGATGCCATGGCGCGCGGGCTGGAAGCTTGCGGCGTGCAGGTGGCGGAAACCGAAGACAGCCTGACCGTGTATGGCATGGGCGCGGGGGGTGTTCCGGGCGGGGCCACTGTCCAGACCCATCTGGACCACCGCATCGCAATGGCGTTTCTGTGCCTTGGGCTTGTTACGCAAAAGCCGGTGACGATTGATGATGCGTCCCCCATCGCAACATCCTTCCCCGCGTTCGAAGGGTTGATGGCGGATCTGGGCGCGCAAATCACGCGCGACAATTCCTGACACCAGTTCAATTGCCCAAAGCGGCTGGATGAAACTGGCCTGAAGCTGTCATCCAAGGCGCGGAGCAAAGGCCGCAGGCCGCCGCGCCATCGGTGGGCCGTCCCGCGGCCCGCCGATACCTCTGGTGGCACGCCAAGCCTTGAAAGTCGGAGTATGCCGCCTGCATAAAGTGAACTTCACTGGCGTCGGATCGGCAGACCCCGGCCCGCCGACAGCGCGGGCTTCATCCAAGCGCCAACGTCCCCTTCAGGCC